>VGXF01000003.1 GCA_016873435.1 Nitrospira sp. | reverse complement strand
GGCCGACGCGGGAGTTTTCTTCTGCCCGCCCGACCACATCAGCCGGGAGTTTCCGCACTTCCCCGTCACCCGCACCTACGCGGAGCTCCAAGCGCAGTTCGCGGCCGCCGCCCCCTTCCGCCCCTAAAATAGCCGCGGCGGGGGGCACAGCCCTCCCCTGCGACGACACGCGGGCCCGCTCTCCCCTCAAACGCAGACGGGCGAGGGGGATCCGTCCCCTCGCCCGTCCGTTGAGGCAACCCGTCTACGTGGTGCTTAGAAGTTCATCCAGATCTGGGCATAGCCCCAGTGCTGGTTTTGGCTCTGTCCCAGGTTATGCTCAATGTAGCCTCCTGAGAACATGGTGGAGTAGTTGAGCTGGAAGGCCACCTTCCCCTCGGCAAACATCCGCGTCCACGAAAAATCGATTTCGTCGCCGATGTGTTTCTTGGTATTGCCCACCTTGGAGTAGACATAGACCCCCTGGCCACCACGATACCAGTTGTCCTGTCTGTCGGCTAGATTCAGGCTCGTCGCCCAGATCTCGAAGTGATCATCCTTGGTCGGCCGGAACTGGAAGTTGATCGACGGGCTCATCATGTTCTTCCAGGCTTGGATGTCCATGTAGCCCATGTGGATGTGGTTTGTCGGATAGAAGTTCTCAAACGTGTTGGCCGTTGAGCAACGCCCGTACCCGGCATTCAACGAACAGTTGGACTTGCTATCACCCGACGCATAGTCAAGGTTGAACGCCAGCCGCGGCTTCATCGGGTTATTATAGGCCGTGTAGCCGAACCAGTTTCTCATCGCCCACGCGTTGATGGTCAGATTCTTTTTCTGCGCCTCGCCCGCGATGAGCTGAGGCTGACCGCTGTCACCCATGCGACCGAACTGATAGGCGGTCTCGTTGGTGAAGTCCCAGTTGCCTTTGCGCATTTCGATTCGGTTGCCGATCATGTGACGAATCTGGTTGCTGTGCTTTGCCGTGCCCAGACCCTGCGCCCTGTTGACTTCGCTCTGCTGGTTGTTGACGTACAGGACATAGTAGGGCTCGATCAGGAAGCCCGGGACCGACTTGATCTGGTTGTAGAAAATAAACAGATCGGCGTCGGCCTGGCCATCTCTGCCCGTGGTCGTGTTAGTTACCACGTTCGCCGCGAGACTGCCAACCGGGGCGCCCGACCGAATGTCGGATTCCGCCTCGCGGAACCAGCCCAAGTAGGAGGTCACGGCCTTGGTCTCATAGGAGAACATGAGGCCGTCATGCGAGAAGCCCGTGTTCGCCCAGTCAAAGTGGCCGAACAGCGAGTGGTTGCCGAAGATCACATACTGGCGGCCCGCCTTCATGCTCAGCCCCTGGATCCCGCCCAGGTTCCGCACCAACACATAGGCCGCGCGCACACCGAGCCGGTTGGCAGTACCTCCGCTAGCGTCGTTGGACCCGCCGTGGTTCAGGGAGCTCAACCCTGCACCAACTTCGTTGCCGCCGCCGGTCGCCCCCCAGACCGCCGCGTCAATGATTTCCATGTAGAAATTGACATCCGGCGAGAGGTCATAGCCGATACCCAGCCGCACCCACTGCTGGACGTAGAAGTCGTTGGCTTTGCCCGCTGCGCCGTTATGGTTCACAACGTTGCAGGCACCCGCGGCCGCGTTATTGGCGCCGAAGCACGTGTTTTGCCGCATCTCGGGCCGGACGCGCAGGTCGGCGCGCAGCCAGAAGTTCTTGATGTCGAAGTTCTTGCCGATCTTCGGGTCATAGAGCTCGTAGCCTTCCTTCTGCGGAATGGCCCGCGGAATCGCCGGCAGGTTGGTGATCTTCTCACCTTCTGGGAGCTCAAACGCTGCCCAAGCCGGCGCCGTAAATCCGGCCACTACTGCAACCAGCGCCATATTGAGCGCCTGTCGCAGCCACCCGAGTTTCTTGCTCATCATAACGTGCCTCCTCCTTAATGGACTGGCCATGATTACCGTACGTTACGCGACACTGCTGCATCCCTCAACTGCCTGGCTCACTGGCGGCCCTCCGCCTGGTTCGGCCCGCCGTTCCACTGTCGCAGTGTGGCGTAGCCGCCTACTTATCAACAATTGAAATGTAAATCAAGAAGATTTTACATTTCCGTCCGCCCCTGGGCCGGACCCAACTGCGTGAATCTCTTCTTCTGCTTCCTTCATCGAGGCCGCCAGGTCCTGCTCCGCCATCTTGACTTCCTGCTGGATCAGGTTGACTTCCGGCTCCACTGACTTCCGAAGGTCATCTGCCGTTTCCTTGAGCCCCTTGACGGCCCGACCGACCTGCCGGCCCACTTCCGGCAACTGCTTGGGCCCAAAGAGCAGAAAGGCCAGCACCAGAATAATGAGAATCTCGCCAACACCCAGGCCGAACATAATCGCTCAGGGGCGCGCCGCCGGCGTCTTGGCCCTCGGGCCGCGGGCGGCATGTCTGACGCGTTGCATCGAGCCCCGTGCCCAGCGTCTACGGTTTAGGCCTGCTTCGTGGGCTGCGCGGATTGGGCGGTGAGCTGGCCCGGGTCCGCCGAGGGGGCTTGGCCGACCTGGGCTGCGGCAGGGGGAGGGGCCGGTACGGCCGTGGCGGTGGCCTCTTCGACCGGCTCCGGCTCATGGACCGCCTTCTTAAACCCCTTGATCGCCTTCCCCAAACCTTCCCCCAACTGGGGGATCTTGCCCGCCCCAAAGATAATCAGGACGATAAACAGGATCAGTAAGAGTTCCATCCAGCCGAACGAACCGAACATTGAAGACCTCGTAGACGACTTAGCGTAAGTGGGGGGGCACGCTGAGCGGGATTCTGGCTCCCGGCTCGGGGCCCCTTGAGAGCTACCTATCAGCCGGGCACGCTACAGGCATTTGCGGGATGAGTCAAGCACTTTCTGGCAAGCGGCACAAGCGCCCCGCTAGGCGAAGAAAAAGTGCCGGTAGTCAATCGGTTGGACCGGCATCCCCTGCGCCGCCAGCACCAGTTCCCGGGCATAGCCCAGCGCTTCCAGGTCCGCCATGGCGCCGGCGAGTTCCTGCTCCGTCAGATAGGCCACCGTATCGGGGACCCCGTTGGGGCCCAGCGCGTTTACGAGGGCCTGCAGCGCCGGCCGCTCGGCCGCAGGGGTCTCGTGGCGCAGCGGGAACTCAATCGGGCGCCGGTAGGCGCTGTGGTAGAAAGGCTTGAGGGCGTGGAGCGTCCGGATGATCAGTCGGTCCTGCTCCCAGGGCTGGAGCGAGCGGGGCGAGGGATAGGAGGCCAGCAGATCCATGAGGCTCACGACCTTCGTCTGCAAACTGCGTCCGACAAATGCCCGCTGGGCCTCGATCGCGGGGGTCGTGATGCCCTGGTAGGCCGACACGGATTTTACCAACGCAAAGTTGACCATGAAACTGTGCAGCCCGCCGAAGAGACCGTAGCAGGGTTTGTCGGGGTCATTGACCACCGCCAGCTCGTCCGCGCCGGCATCGAAGCTACTGAAGCCGATCGCGTCGGGCGCCAGCACCCGCTTCGCCTCGTGCACGGTTGCGCAGGCGCCCAGGTTGACCGGCACGAGCACGTGCTCGTCGATCTGCTTGAGAAACTCCGTGATGGTCTTGCGATAGGGCACCGCCTTCCAGTCGGTCTTGCGGTACTCCTTCTCCCAGATGATGTCTTCCAGAAAGGCGGGGAAGTGCTGCAGCGCCGCGCCGTTCTTTTCGTCGAAGGCCCGGACAAACCCCGACCAGTCGGCGATGTCGGCATGCCGCTTTTCGCTTAAATTGGGCCGCAGGTACTCTTCGTCGACGTCGTTGCCCTTGCGCAGCAGCAATTTGGCCGGCAGTTCGTTCCACAGCTCATTGCAAATGATCCGATCCACCGAGCCCGCCGCCACCGACGTCAGCGCCGCGGCCTCAGCGCAGAGCGTCTCCACCTGCGCCCGGTGCGGCGCCAAATCCGGATGAGCGAGCGCCGTGGCGAGCATGGTCGGATGCGCATCCACCAGGACGTAGCGGACGCGCGGATAGACGAGGCCGTCGGGGTCCAGCGCCTGAAGGTGCGTCAGAAAACAGGCGGCCAGATTCCCGTTCCCGCAGCCCCATTCGTGGATGACCAGCGGGGGCGCCGTGCCCCGTGCCCCGTCGGTGGCACGGGCGCAGACCCGCGCGAAGTAATCGGCGGCGAGCGCATGCGCGAGCCGATAATCGGCGGACGCAAACGTCTGGTAATACTCGTGGACGCGGGCGCCCCGCAGCCCGTAAAAAATCTGGCTGATGTGGGCCTGCCACTCGTCGACGGGCTTGAAGTCGCCTATGAGTTGCGGCAGCGCATCGGGATTTGTGTCGAGATGGATCGCCATGGCCGGCCCATACTATCAGAACGGCTTTTCGCCGGGCAATGCATCGTGCGCGTGGCGCGGGCGGCCCGTCTTGACAGGCCCCCGACGCTGCAGGTACGACAAGGCCTATGCGACGCGCGGGGCAATCGCTGGGGCTGGCCATGGCCGGGGTGCTGAGCCTCGGAGCGCCCGGGCACAGTTTCGCCGCTGATGCCGCGCCCGGCGGCGTGCCGGAGCTGCAGGACAAGAACCCGATTGCCTCCTACGACTTCAACAAGCCCCCCGAGGGCCTGTTCCGCGCCATCCAGACCGCCGAAGGATTCGACGAGGAGCTGGGCTTCCGGCGCACGCACGAAATCGTGGCCGTCAAACCGACTGCCGTCTTTCGCCCCACGGCGCCGGTCTTCATCATCTTTAGCGTCTTCCCCCATTATCAGCCCTATCAGGTCTTCGGCGTCTGCTATCCCGAGGAGGTCGCCGGGCTCGCGCCCACGACCGCCCTCACACAGGACGCCATGTACCTTGCGCTGGAGGACGAGAGCGGCTACGTGCACCTCACGCCACCAGCGGGCGGCTGGAAACCCGGTCGGTATCGCGTGGAGATCCACGTGGGGTTTGCGATTAACAACCTCAGCCTGACCGGCACGATCCGCTTTACGGTACAAGAGCCCGCGTAGGCCTGCTGCGGGCCGTGCCCCGCGGCAGGCACTACGCGCAGGTTTGACCGTCCCGTAGCCCTCCGGTAGAATGCGCGCATGTCGGGGCCCGTCTGTCCGTGGATTTCTGTTGTCATCCCCATCAAGGATGAAAAGGACACTCTGCCGTCGCTCACCGCGCAGCTACTGAAAGTCTTAGCCCCGCACGAGCAGTCCCGTTCGAGGCCTTTCGAAATCCTCTACGTCGACGACGGCAGCACCGACGGCAGCAGCCACGTGTTGGACAATCTGGCCGCCCAGCACGCGCAAGTCCGTGTCCTGCATTTCGACCGCAACTACGGCCAGACGGCCGCCTTCGACGCCGGCTTTCGCCACGCGCACGGGGAGCTGATCGTACCGATGGACGGCGATTTGCAACTCGATCCGGCCGACATCCTCGTGCTGCTGCCGCTGGCCGCACAGTACGACCTCGTCTGCGGCTGGCGCACAAACCGGCACGACAATCTGGTGCGGACACTCTCCTCTCGCATCGCCTACGGATTCCGCACCCTGGTGCTGGGCGACACGATTCACGACACCGGCTGCTCGCTCAAAATATTCCGGCGCGCGGTCGTCGAGAAACTGTCGCTCTTCGAGGGCATGCACCGGTTCTTTCCTGCACTGGCGCGCATGCACGGCTTCACGCTCACCGAGGTCCCCGTCCGGCATTACCCGCGGGCGCACGGCCTCTCCAAGTACGGCGTCGGCAACCGGCTCTGGCGTAGCCTCTGCGACCTGCTGGCCGTCCGGTGGATGTACACGCGCGTTCTGCGGTATCGTCTCAAACCATGAGCACAACCGAACTCCTCTGGCTTGGGATCGGCTTTCTTGGGCAGGGGGTTTTTTTCATGCGCTGGGTCGTGCAGTGGATCGCCTCGGAGAAGCACGCCGAGAGCCGCGTCCCGGTCGCCTTCTGGTACATGAGCCTCATCGGCGGCCTGATCACGCTCGCCTATGCCCTCTATCGCAAAGACCCCGTGTTCATCGCCGGCCAGAGCGTCGGCGCCATCGTCTACCTGCGCAATCTCATGCTGATCGCCCGTGCCAGCCGCTCCGCAGCAGCCCCTGCACAGACCCAGGACCCCACATGAATGAGGTTGAGTGGCATCCAGCTGTACAGGACAACCGGAGCGTCCACCTCGTTCTCCTGCTGGCCCTGGCCGCCCTTCTTTTCTTTCTCGGGCTGGGGAGCCTCGGCCTAACCGACCGCGACGAGGGCAGTAACGCCGAGGCCGCTCGCGAGATGGTCGAAACGGGCGATTGGGTCAGCCCCACCCTCAACTACCAGCCCCGCTTCGCCAAACCGGCCTTCATCTACTGGCTGATGAGCGCGGCCTATACAACCTTCGGCGTCTCCGAATTCAGCGCCCGCCTGCCCTCGGCCGTGGCCGGGGTCGGACTGATCCTGCTCCAGTATCTGGTGCTGGCGCGCCTCCGCACGCCGCTGGTCGGCCTGCTCAGTGCCGTGATGCTGCTCTTGAACCTGGAAATCGTCGCGATCGGTCGCATGGCCCTGACCGACAGCGTGCTGATCTTGTGCACCACCCTGTCGCTCTATGGGTTTTGGCTTGGGTTCAACGGAGAGGCGCGCGCCCGCCACTGGATCTGGCTCTTCTACGTGGGCATGGGCCTTGGCACATTGACCAAAGGCCCCATCGGCCTGGCCGTGCCGCTGCTGGCCGTTGTGCCCTATCTCACGCTCACCAAACGCTGGCCACAATTCTGGCAGAAGGGCGTTCCGCTCGCGGGCCTGGCAGTGTGTCTGGCAATCGCCCTGCCCTGGTACGCCACGATGCTCGCCCTCCACGGCAGCCGCTACAGCCAGTCGGCACAGGCCGATACGATCGGCCGGTTTGCACACACGATCGGCGGCCACGGCGGAACGCTGCTCTTTTATGTGCCGATCCTCCTGTTTGGCTTTTTCCCGTGGAGCGGATTGACCTCCGTGGCCCTCTACCAGACGTGGCAGGAGTGGCGCGCCTCGAGAGGCAGCCTCCAGGGCCGAGCTGGTGACCTGGAACTCTTCGCCGCGCTGTGGCTGGTAGCCGGTTTTGTGTTCTTCAGCCTCTCCGCCACGCGACTGCCCCATTATATTGGTCCGCTGTTTCCGGCTGCCGCGATCCTGGCCGCCTGTTACTGGAACCGCTGCCTCTCTGAGCCGGCCCCGCCGGGCCTGCGCGCGGCCATCCATCTCACGATGGGGCTGGGCTTCCTGCTGGGGCTGGGCTTCTCCTCGGCGCCGGCGCTCTACGACCGGTTCATCGACGTGATTGGCAAGGAATTTCCCATGGCCTCGCAGGCCTCGCCGGGCTTTGGCCCTGTCGCCGTCGGCCTGACGCTCGTGCTCGGCTGCGCGCTGATCGGCGTCTTCGGCTTCTCGGACGACCGGCGGGCGGGCACCTTCTGGGCCGCGGGCGCCATGATCGCAATCGTGATCCTGCTGGCGATCCAAGTGATCCTGCCGCGGTTCAACGCCGCCTTCATCGCCCCGCCGCAGGAGCTGGCCTATGCCGCGGGCGTGAACCTCGGCCCAGACGACCGGCTGATTCTCTACGGCCCGGCGCGGCCGTCGCTGATCTTTTACGCAAAACGGCCAGTGCTCGTGATCAGGCCCGGCGAGGAGGACCAGCTGCGCCCGCTTGTGTCCGGAACGGGCCGGACCCTAATCCTGCTGCCCTCACGTCTAAAGCCCAAGCTGCCGCCGGAGGCCGCGGGGTTTGTCACGATTTTGCAGAGCTCGGGCTACAGTTTGCTGGCCAGCGACTCCATCCTCAAGTTACCGGCCAATCTTCCCCCACCGCCAGTCTACGATCCGGCAAAGGATCCGCACGCGAGATATAAACAGTAAGACGACTGCTCCGAGGCGGGGGAGGGCTAGCGGACGGCTTCGGATCGCGCGCCTCGTGCCGTCCAGTGCGAGAGTCCGGTCAGCACGCCGGCGCCAAGCAGCAGGCCGGCCGTGCGCAGATCGGACGCCGGCCAGACGAGCAGCCACAGAAGCGCACCGCCCGCCACGAGCCAGGACACGGCCGGCACGACACACGCCTGCACTCTGATCCTCCACTGATGCCTTGGGGCCACGACCAACGTGCCGACGACAAGCCCCAGCCCGATGCCCGCCACCACATCGGAGACGAAATGCGCACCACGGAAGATGCGGGTCAGCGCAACGAACCCGGCCAGCGCATAGGCCGGGCGCGCCCAGCGCGGGAAATGCGTTGCCAGGACAGCGGCAACGGCAAACGAGATGGCCGCGTGGCCGGAGGGAAACGAATCGTAGCCTGCTTCGAGCGTCGGCCCGGTGACGAAGGTGTCCTCCTGATGGAGGCGCGGCCGCGGACGCCCGAGGCTGTGCTTAAGTCCTTGGACCAGAATCCCTGTGACGGCGTGGGCGATCCAGCCCTGGACGCCGGCGGCGCGCCACGTCGAATCGGCACGCCAGTAGCCCACGGCCACGAAGAGCCCGCTGAGTGCCAGCAGCGTCCAGCCCTTGCCGAGCAGATCGCCGGCGTCGCCCACCCGCTCGATTGCGACTGCGCGCAAGGCTCGGACGACTTCAAGGGTGGGCCGATCCATCTGGCGCACCGCGCCGACAAGAAGTACGAGCGCGGCCAGGGCGCAGGCAAGCGGCACCCGGCTGACCGCGCGGGGGGCCGCCCGGTGCGGTGCGCGCTCGACCGGCTCGCCACGCACCGCTTGATCCGTGCCTTCCATTTATGGCACCCAGTCGGCCATGAAGAGATTGACCTCGCCGTCCGCGGTGGCCTGGCGATCCGAGACCCAGACGAGGCGTCTGCCGTCGGGCGAGAACCGGGGAAAACTGTTGACGCGTCCCACCGTCGTGAGCTGCTCGCCCCCCGTGCCGTCGGCGTGGATGAGATGGAGGTGGGACGACGGCGGGCCGTCTGTGCCGGGATCCTGGCTGCGTGCGGAAAAAATGATTCGCTGCCCGTCCGGATGGAATGCAGGCGCACCGTTGGAGGCGCCGTTGGTGGTCACCTGCCGCCTGCCGCTGCCGTCGGCGTTCATCACGAAGAGGTCCCAGGGCCCCGGTGCAACGAGGCGCTGGGCCAGCAGCGCCGTGTAGGCCTCCAGCTCGGTCCGGTTCTGCGGATGGGCGGCGCGATAGACGATCCGCTTGCTGTCGGGTGAGAAGAAGGCCCCGCCGTCGTAGCCGAGTTCCGTCGTGAGCCGGCGCACGCGCGTGCCGTCCAGATTCATAGCATACAGATCCGGATCGCCGTCCCGCATCGAGGTGAAGACGATCGTCCGCCCGTCCGGGGCAATTGTCGCCTCGGCGTCATAGCCAGGCGTCGCGGTCATGCGGTGGAGCCCCTGTCCGTTGAGACCAATCGAATAAATGTCGTAGTCGTCTAGCGCCCAGTGATCGCGGCCGGCGCGCTTCGGCTCCGGGGGACATGGCTGGCGGGCGAGATGCGTCGAGGCGAAGAGCACGCGGCGGTCGCCGGGGAAAAAGGACCCGCTTGTATTCGCGCCCGTGCCGAGGCTAACCCGGCGGAGGCTGTTGGTGTCCAGCTCCAGCACGTAGATCTGGTAGCAGCCCAGCCCCTTCGTACTCGACAGGGGCGTGCCCGCTGGCAGCGTGACCGTGCCCCCGCCCCAATCGTTTGTGGATTGGAAAATCAGCTTCGTGCCGTCGGTCGAAAAATACGCCTCGGCATTTTTGCGCCCCGCCGTCAACTGGCGGATGTTGGCGAGATGACGCTCCGCCAAGACCGACTGAGGCTGCGGGGCAGGCTGCGCGTCGGCCTGCGCGAGGATCGCAAGCGCCGCCACGGCCGCCGCGAGCGCCGCCGGAATACCCACCTGCCCCTTGGCCTCGGCCTCACCCTTCTTGCGCGGCACCCTGTACCTCCCGGTCGCGGGCGCCGGCCAAATCCCCGCGCGCGGCCACGGCCCCGTCCTGAAACACCAGATAGCCCTGCCACCCGTAAAAAAACAAGCGCCGCGCCACTTTCGCTGCGGCGGCCGGTGTGGCCCCATAAAAGAGCGTCACCACGTGCGCGGGATCGTCCGGGCGCCGGCACGACACCAGCGCAGCCAGCCCCGGCCCCTGATAGGTCTTCCCTTCGATCATCACAGCATCTTTTTCGATGCGGATATTCCCGCCACACCCGCGCACCGCCCACTCGGCTGCGGTGTTGATGCCGGGCCCGCCCAGCACCAGCAACGACCCCTTCGTGGTCTCGACATTCCGCTCGTCCTGCCGAGCGACGGTCGCATCCTTTGCCGCTATCTGCGCGGCCAGCTCCACATAGGGCACACGGTCCTGCTCGGAGCCTCCTGTCGGCACCACCACCGCCCGCGCCGGGTCAGTCACAAAGAGGTTCAGCATGGGCGGCAGCGCTTCACGCGGAATGCGCCGGAACAAGTTGTACTCGGGATCGGCCGGGACGGACGGTGCCTGTGGGAGAGGGGCGGCGCCCGGCTGCTCCACCCAGTGGGCAAAAAATTCTCGCAGGTCCCGGCCGGACGCGTCGGCGAATGTCTGCTCGACCTCTCGCCAGCCCGCATGCTTCTCGCCGTACCGCGCGACGAGCGTGCGCAGTGCCGTCCAGAAGGTCTCGTCGCCCAGATTGCGCCGCACCATATGGAAGATCATCGCGGCTTTTTGATAGCCGATGGCGTTGTCTTTCGGATCGTGCGTTTGCGTGAACTGCGCAACCGGATAGTCCTGCTCCGGCTGCACATAGACGGCGTAGCCCAGCAGCATCATGCGCCGCTGCTCGCGCGCCTGCGCGGGCGTGCCGGTCAGCTCCTCGTAATAGTAATTGGCCAGATAGGTCGTCAGCCCCTCCACCCAGTTGCCCTGTCCGGGCGCGTTGAACACGTGGTTGCCGATCCACGAATGGACGATTTCGTGGCCCAGCGCGTAGGGCTGGACGTAATGCCGCTTGACCACGCCGCTGCCCAGCAGCGTGAAGGACGGCATCCCCAGGCCGCTGGGGAAAAAATTCTCCACGACAGAAAACTTCGGAAAGGGATAGGGCCCAAGCAGCTTGCTATAGGTCTCGAGATATTGGATCGAGGCCTCGAGATACGCCTCGGCCAACGCCGCGTCATCGGGAAACAAATAGGTCGAAACCTCAACGCCCTTCCAGTCGCGCCGGGTGACCACAAAGCGGTTGGCGACCAGCGAGAGGGCTTCCGTCTTTGCCGCAATGGCCCAGACCGCCGCCGCCTCGCCGTCGGCGACCGTCCGGGCGAGCTGCGTGCCATGGGTAACCGCGTGCCAGTCCGAGGGCGTCCGCACACGCACGCCGAACGTGGCCAGCGAGTCCTGCCGATCGGGATACCAGCGGGTCTCCCCGCTGAGATAGACCCCCTCCGGACCGATGTGGCCGGCCGTATCGCTGGGCGTGACAAAGCGCAGATGATTTGGGTCGTGCGGCGGGTCGTTGATCGTGCCCTGATACTGCCAGACGAGCTCTACCGTCTCATCCTTCAGCAAGGGCTTCCCAAATCGCACGGTCACGGTCTGCTCGGACGAACCCGGTTTAGCCACGATCCCCAGGGGCCGGATGCCGCGTGAACCGGGCTCCAGCACCAGGACAACGCGCAGGCTTGCGTTGAGCACGAACGACGCCTCGGGCAGCTCGTCGGTCAGCGCCCGGACGGTCATCTGGTCCACCGCCCGCAGTTCATGTGTGGCGGGCGTCACCTGCACTTCCAGCTGGTGATGGAGAATGTCGACGGCAGGCGCGGGCGGCTGAGCGGCCTGGACCGGATAATCCACGCCAACGAAGAGTGCCACTGCGACCCCGATGGACGGCCAGCGAACGCGCATAGAGTCAGCGCTGTCCAATCAGCGCATCCACGAAGGCCGGCGCGTCGAAGTCTTGCAGCGCCTCGGCTGATTCGCCGACGCCGATCAGACGCACGGGAATCTTCAACGCCTCCGCAATCGCCACCACGATGCCGCCGCGCGCGGTGCCGTCCAATTTGGTCAGGGCCAGGCCTGTCACGCCGACGGCATCGTGGAACTGTTTCGCCTGCGCCACCGCATTCTGGCCCACCGTGCCGTCGAGCACCAGCAGGACTTCGTGCGGCGCGCCGGGCACCTCGCGCGCCAGCACCCGTTTCACTTTTTTGAGTTCGTTCATCAAATTAGTATTGGTGTGGAGCCGGCCGGCCGTGTCGATGAGCACGACGTCCGCCCCGCGCGCCTTGGCGGCGGCGAGGCCGTCGAAGACGACCGCCGAGGGATCGGCCCCCTGCGTGTGCCGGATCACATCCACGCCGATCCGCGCTCCCCAGTGCTCCAGTTGCTCGATGGCCGCCGCGCGGAAGGTGTCGCCCGCGACGAGCAGCGGCGTCCGCCCGCTCTGTTTGAGTCGCTGCGCCAGCTTGGCAAGGGTCGTGGTCTTGCCAACGCCGTTGACGCCGACCAGCAGAATCACGAAGGGGTTGGGCCCCTTGGCGATGAGGCGCTCAAGCGGCTCCTGCGGAACGTTGCGCAGGACGTCCAGCAGGGTCGCCCGCAGGACCGCGCGCGCCGTGCCGGCTGCAGCGCCCTGCTCCCGAAGACGGTCCATGAGCCGCGCCACGGTCCGTGCGCCGATGTCGGAGGCGATGAGCGCTGCTTCCAGGTCCTCGCACGCCGCCGGATCGAGCCCGCGGCCAGTCAGGGCATCCAGCGAACGGCTCAGCGCCGAGCGCGTCTTCGCCAGCCCCTGCTGCAAGCAATCCAGCCAGCTCATGTTAGCGGGGCCTTTCTATCAGTCTGGGAATACGACCGAGGCCTCGCAGCACCGCCCGCTCTTTGCGGTGCATGCGCCGCGCCGCGCGCGCACTCCGCTCATGATCGTAGCCGAGCAGATGCAGCGTCCCGTGAATGAGCAGGAGGGTCATCTCCCGATCCGTCGAATGGCCGGCGGCTTTTGCCTGCCGCACCGCCTGCGGGAGCGAGATCACGACGTCCCCGAGCAGCGCCGACGTCCCCCGGGGAACGTACGGCGTACGGGGCGGGGCACCCCTGGCCAAAAAAGCCAGCACGTCGGTCGTACGGTCCTTGCGGCGATACCGGCGATTCAGGCCGCGCATGGTTCGATCACCGACCAGCAGAAGACTGACGGAGGAGCGCGCCGCGCCGGCGGCGCGCAGCACGCGCGCCGCGAGCGTACGCAGCGCGGGCAGCCGCAGCCGCCGACTGCGCAGACGACTGCCGAGCAGCACTGACATCAGTGTGGTTGCTGATTGTCGCCGCCGGTCCGGTGGCGCGGGGCGTGCGACTTCACGCCGCGTGCGCCCGGAGGCGGGGGCTGGTGGCGGTCGTAGGCCTTGATGATCTCCCGCACGAGCCGGTGCCGGACGACGTCCTGCTCGTCGAAATAGACGAACTCAATGCCGGGAATTTCGTGCAGGATGTCGCGCACCTCGATGAGGCCGGATCGGCGGTCAGCGGGCAGATCCACCTGCGTGATGTCGCCGGTGACGACCACCTTGGAGTTGAACCCGAGGCGCGTCAGGAACATCTTCAT
The DNA here is from genome assembly GCA_016873435.1 of Nitrospira sp. NCBI lineage: Bacteria > Pseudomonadati > Nitrospirota > Nitrospiria > Nitrospirales > Nitrospiraceae > Nitrospira > Nitrospira sp. Next base: position 155,696 of record VGXF01000003.1, on the reverse strand, counting down.
CTGCTCGGCGGTGGCGTTTTGTGCCTCGTCCAGGATCACGAACGAATCGTTGAGCGTCCGCCCGCGCATGAAGGCCAGCGGGGCGATCTCAATCTCGCCCCGCTCGATGAGCCGGTTCGCCCGCTCGACGTCCATCATGTCGAAGAGGGCGTCGTAGAGGGGCCGGAGATAGGGATTGACCTTGGCGTACATGTCGCCGGGCAGGAAGCCGAGTTTTTCGCCCGCCTCCACCGCGGGCCGCGCCAGGATGATGCGGCTCACCTCGCGTTTTGTCAGCGCGGCAACGGCCATGGCCATGGCCAGATACGTTTTGCCCGTCCCGGCTGGCCCGATGCCAATGACGATGTCGTATTTCTGGATCGCGTCGAGATAGATTTTCTGCGTGGCAGATTTGGGCGCGATGAAGCGCTTTTTCGTCGCGATGGGCACCGTGCCCACCAACAAGTCCTTGAGAGGGGTGGCCTGCGCTCCGTGCGTGGCCCGCACGGCCACTGACACGTCGTCCGGACGCAGTTCGTAGCCCTCGATGGTCAGGGATGCCAATTCGTCGATGATGCGCCCAGCCTTCTGGACTGCGTCGGGAGGCCCCTCGAGCGACAGCTCCTCCCCGCGCGCAGCGATCTGCACGCCCAGGGCATCTTCGATCAGTTTGAGATGGCGGTCTTGGGACCCAAACAGGCTGGCAGCGTTGGTGCCCTCTCGCAGTTTAATCTTGCGCACGTCTGGTCGGCTGATCCCTCGTGAAGCGATCCGAGGACCATTCTAGCAAAGCCTTCGCCCGGCAACAAGGGCACGGAGGCACCGGGGTAGCCATTGCCGCGGACGCCAAAGCCTTCAGTTGAACTCCTAGGAGGCCTGCCCTCTGGGCTGTCCTCCACGCCCACTGTACGGGGGGCCGCGCCTTATAGCTCCAGCGTCACGACCGTCCTCGCCCGCCGTGCCAATACTGACTCGCCGGTGCGGGCCTCACCTCCCGCCCAACTGCCTACGCTCCGCTGCCGCGTGTCCGCTGGCGAACCACCTCGAACAACACGATCGCAGCTGCCGCCGACACGTTCAGTGACGCCACGCGCCCGTGCATCGGAATTTTTGCACGGTCATCGCACTTCTCCAGCACGCCCGCCCGCACCCCCTTGTCCTCCCCGCCCAGCACCAGTGCCACCGGTCCGGTGAGATCGAGTGCCGTGCAGGATTTGTCCGCCGAGGGGTCGAGCGCGTAGACCCAGAGGTTCTGTGCTTTTAATTCTTCGATGGCGCGCGACAGATTTGTCACGCAGGCGACCGGCAGATGCTCTACCGCACCGGCCGAGGCCTTGGCCACCGTGGCGGTCAATCCGACGGCGCGGCGTTCGGGAATGATCACGCCATGAGCGCCGGCGGCTTCCGCAGTCCGCAGAACTGCGCCGAGATTGTGCGGATCCTCGACACCATCGAGCAGCAGGACGAGCGGCGGCTGATTTCGATCACGGGCGGCCCGAAGAATATCTTCCAGCTCCGCGTAGGCCTTGGCCCCCACGAATGCCACGATGCCCTGATGGCGGCCTGACGGCACCAGACGGTCTATCGCCTGTCGCGGTTCGATGCGGACCGGCACGCCGGCGGAACGGGCCAGCTCCACCAGCGGGGCGAACTGACGGTCCGTGTGGACGACGGCCAGCCGGCGCAGCGGCCGCGCACCGGAACGCAGGGCCTCCTCCACGGCGTGCAGGCCAAAGATCAGCTCGCTGGATTCCTCCCCCGCAGCTCTGGGCCCGCCCGGCGGAAACGCCTGGGGCGGGCGCCCAAAGGGCTTAGCGTTTCCAGCGGGTGGTGCCGTCCGGCCGGTCTTCCAGGATGATGCCTTGGGCCGAAAGTGCTTTCCTGATTTCATCTGCCCTCGCAAAGTTTTTCTGTTGCTTCGCGTCGCTCCGCTCGGCGATCAGCCGCTCGATCTCACTGTCAGGGATAACCGGCAGGGCGCCTTCCCCTTCGCCCCTGACTGTTGCGGACGCCGCCGCGCGCGTATCGCTTCCTACGGCCGCTTGAAATTTCCATTGCACCGGTGAAACTTTTAAAAGTCCTACGACCCCGCCATACTGCTGAAATGCTTGCAGCGCCTCGTGGCGCATCTCCTTAGACAGGCCCACCGCTAATAACTTGTTGGTTTCCCCTTTAAACTGCTGCAATGTGGCAATGGCGGCGGGTGTATTAAAGTCATCGTCCATGGCGAGCGCGAGCTCCGTCTTCAATCGCGCTATCGCCTCTCGCAAGGCCTTGTCGCCGGCTTTTTTCTCGTTCGCAGGTTCCGCTAGTCTTTGAAATAAGCCATAGAATCCGTCCAGTGCCCGATGGCTGTCGACGAGCGCCTGATCCGAAAAATCGAGCGGGCTGCGATAGTGGGTGGCCAGCAAGAAATAGCGCAGGATTTCCCCGGTGATCTCCGCTGGCCAGTTGGACTTTTCGAAAATCTCCCTGATCGTGAAGAAATTCCCGAGCGATTTGCTCATCTTCGCCTGGTTTATCTGCACGAAGCCATTGTGGAGCCAGTAGCGCGCGAATTCCTTGCCGGTGGCCCCACACGACTGCGCGATCTCGTTTTCGTGATGAGGAAAAATCAGATCGGCCCCGCCGCCGTGGATGTCGAAGGTTTCGCCCAGATGCTTCATGGCCATGGCGGAGCACTCGATGTGCCAGCCGGGCCGGCCCGCCCCCCAGGGACTGTCCCAGGCCGGCTCGCCAGGCTTGGTGCCTTTCCAGAGGGCGAAATCCATTGGGTGCCGCTTGCGCTCGTCCACCTCGATGCGGGCGCCGGCCTGCATGTCGTCGAGCTTGCGCTTGGATAGCCGTCCGTACGCGCTGTATTTCTCGACGTGGAAATACACGTCGCCGTTGACCTGGTAGGCCACGCCCTTGTCGATGAGCGTCCGAACCAGTGCGATGATCTCGGCCATGTGTTCCGTGGCCTTCGGCTCCGCCGTTGCCGGCATGATGCCAAGTCGGCCCATGTCGCGATAGTAGGCGTCGATGTATTTGGCGGTGACCGCCTGCCAGGGGATGTTGAGTTCGTGCGCGCGCTTGATGATCTTGTCATCCACGTCCGTGAAATTCTTCACGAAGGTGACGGACAGACCGCGGTGCGCGAGGTAGCGCCGGATGACGTCGAAGACAAGCGCGCTGCGCGCGTGGCCAAGATGGCATTCGTCGTAGACCGTCACGCCGCAGACGTACATTTTCACGCGGCCCGGCTCGAGGGGCGAGAATTCTTCCTTCCGTCCAGTGAGCGTGTTGTGCACCTTAAGCATAGGCGTGCATCCGCTAGCCCCGGCGGGGCGTCAGGAAGGATTCCCACGCGCGCAATTTTTCCAGCGCCTCGTGGTGTGTCACGTCCAGATGGATCGGCGTGAGCGTGACAAACCCCCGCCGAAGCAGTTCATGGTCGGCATCCTTCCGGCGCGACCAGGAAATGCGCGTGCCGGCGATCCAATAGTACGTCCGTCCATGAGGATCTGTCTTCTCAATAATGGGCTCGTCGAACCGCCGCCGGCTGAGCGTGGCGACCCGCACCCCGGCGATCCGTGTGCGCGGACGGTCTGGCACATTGACGTTAAGCAGCGTTTCGGCAGGCAATCCATGCGTGAGAACGGCCTTCGCGATACGCGCAGCGTAGAAGGCCGCTGCGTCGCAGCGGAAGGTTCGGCCCGACTCCTGCGACACGGCGATGGACGGAATGCCCATGATCGTGCCTTCCAGCGCTGCGGAGACGGTGCCCGAATAGGTCACGTCATCCCCGAGATTGACGCCATGGTTGATCCCGGAGACGACCAGCGCCGGCGTCCCCCGCAGGAGTTTCTTCAACGCCAGATTCACGCAGTCGGTCGGCGTGCCGCTGACGGCATAGACGCGCGGCGCGAGGCGGGCCACGCGCAGCGGCTGGTGGAGCGTCAGCGCGTGGCCGGCGGCCGTGCGATCGCGGTCCGGCGCCACTACCCACACCTGCCCGAGTGGCCGCATGGCCTTGACCAGCGCGTGCAGGCCCGGCGATGCAGCGCCATCATCATTGGTGACAAGGATTTTGATCACGCGCGCGCTCCTCAAAAAAGAAAAGCTGCCGGGGGCAGCTTTCCCGCAGAAGTTATGAGTGATGCGTTTTCACGTCTGTGCTGCCGGGTCTCTAACTCAGACCGCGTCACTTCCAATTCACCACTGCTGGCACGGTGTGGTCGGGGCGGCGGGATTTGAACCCACGACCACTCGCACCCCAAGCGAGTGCGCTACCAGGCTGCGCTACGCCCCGACTCGACCACGGATAGGAGGTTCAAAAAGCCGCTCGCTGCGAACTCGCTGAACGGCTGTGGGGATCATCCTCTCAGACGTTCATCAGGTGCACGCGGGATTTCAATACCCCTTTATTCATACGACTCAAGTAATTTGAGAATGGCGCGGAGTTCCCCCCGCAGCCGCTTCGCGAGATCCCGCGCGCCGATCTTCCGTTTGCGATGGCGCCCTCGCCGCGACCAAAATCGCTGCAGCCCCGCGATCGTGTAGCCTTCCTCGTACAGCATCCGTTTGATCTCCAGCACGGTCTCGACGTCCCGCTGGAGATAGCGCCGCTGGAGGCCCCGGCTTTTCTGCGGCTTGAGAAACTCGAACTGGGATTCCCAGAACCGCAGGACATACGGTGGCAGCTGCGCAATCTCGCTGACTTCCCCGATCTTATAGAAGATTTTTGTGCCCAACTTGGGCTCAGTCGCCATCACCAGCCCTCACATGTCGCGGGCTTAGGAGTTGACGTACTTCTTAAAGACCTGACTGGGACGGAATGTCACAACACGGCGGGGCGTAATGCCGATTTCCTGGCCCGTCCGGGGATTGCGCCCCTTTCTGGGCCCCTTGCTGCGCACCACAAAGTTCCCGAACCCGGCGATTTTGATCGATTCGCCCTTTTGGAGCACGCCCTTCATTAAATTGAGAATGAATTCGACGATATCGGCGGCTTCCTTTTTTGAAACCCCAACCTTTTCATAGATTTCGTTCGCGATGTCGGCTTTTCTCATGCCGTTCCTCCGGGGTCATCTCGGGAGCCACCGCACACGCACGGCCTTCATCGTGCGCGGGCCTCGGGTCAAATTTTCACGATAAATTACGTGAGGTTAGGGATCGTGTCAAGGAAATTTCCGAGGTCAAATTCTACCGGTCCTTTGGGATGAGCTTGTACTCGATGCTATCGGCCAGGGCCTGCCAGCTAGCTTCCATGATGTTTTCCGACACCCCGACGGTGCCCCATTTCTCCTTGTGGTCGCCCGACTCGATCAGCACGCGCACCTTGGCCGCCGTTCCCTGGCTAGCCGCCAGCACACGGACTTTGTAATCGAGCAGTTTGACTTCCTTGAGCTGGGGATAAAATTTCTCCAGTGCCTTCCGAAGCGCATGGTCCAGCGCATTGACCGGCCCGCCGGCCCCCTGGGCAGACGTATGCTGCACCGCGTCGCCGACCTTGACCGTCACCGTGGCCTCCGAGACCGGCGCCGAGTCCGGGTCGCGTTTCTCCACCACGATACGGAACCCCAGCAACTGGAACGACGGCGTGTAGCGGCCCACCGCCTTGCGCATGAGCAACTCTAGTGAGCCTTCTGCCCCCTCGAACTGATAGCCCTCGTTCTCGAGCGCCTTGAGCCGCCCGAGTAGTTCCTGAAGCTTCGGATTGTCCTTGGACAGGGTGATGCCGTAGGTCTCGACTTTTTCCATCAGCCCGCTGCGGCCGCTGTGATCGGAAATGAGCATGCGCTGCCGGTTGCCGACCTTTCCGGGAATGACATGCTCGTAGGTCGCCGGGTTCTTCTGCACGGCGTGGATGTGCACACCGCCCTTGTGCGCGAAAGCGGACTCGCCGACGTAGGGTTGGTGCTTGTTGGGCATCAGGTTGGCGATTTCCGTCACGAAGTTGGACACCTCGCGCAGATGTGTGAGCCGGTCGTCTTGTAAGGCCCGCCGTTTCATCTTGAGTTCAAGATTCGGCAGGATCGAGCAGAGATTGGCATTGCCGCACCGTTCACCGATGCCGTTGATCGTCCCCTGTACCTGCACGGCCCCTGCGTCGAGCGCAACGAGCGAGTTGGCGACCGCCATCTCGGTGTCATTGTGCGCGTGGATGCCGAGCGGCACGGACAACTCGCGCGTGACCGCCTTGCAGATGTGCCGGATCTCCCATGGCATCGTCCCGCCGTTCGTGTCGCAGAGAATCACCCGCTCGGCGCCGGCCTTGACCGCGCGTTGCAGCGTCTTCAGCGCGTAGTCCGGATCGGCCTTGTAGCCGTCGAAAAAGTGCTCCGCGTCGTAGAACACGCGTCGGCCCTTGTCCTTCAAGTAGGCCAGCGAATCCTCGATGATCTCCAGATTCTTGGCCAGCGAGATGCCCAGCGCGTCTGTCACGTGGAGATCCCAGCTCTTGCCGAAGAGCGTGATCGTGCCGGTCCCTGCCTCCAGCAGCGCCCGGAGGTTGGCGTCCTTCGCGGCCGGGTTGCTGGCCTTGCGCGTGGAGCCGAAGGCCACGACCGTGGCCGCCTGCATCGGCACGGTCTTGATCATGTGGAAAAATTCGATATCGCGCGGATTGGCCCCTGGCCAGCCGCCCTCGATATATTGGACGCCCAGCTCATCGAGTTTCTGCGCGACGCGCACCTTGTCCTCGACCGAAAAACTGACGTCCTCGGCCTGCGCGCCGTCGCGCAGCGTTGTATCGTAGATTTCCAGCGACGGCACGGGGCCCCTGATGCGGGAGACGACCTTGGTCAGGTCCGTGTGCCCCGAGCCCGCCCGCCTCCGCTTCGCCGCCTGTGTTCTACTTTTCACGGCTTGCCCCCCCGCCGCCCGCTGTCTTACTTCTTCTGAGTCGGCCCGTCCAATCCGAACGCTTTGTGCAGCGCCTTCAGCGCCGGCTGCACCTGCTTCTCGTCGATGACGCAGGAGATTTTGATCTCCGACGTGCTGATCATCATGATGTTGATGCCCTCCTTCGAGAGCACTTCAAACATCTTTGCCGCCACGCCTGAATGGGTCCGCATGCCTACGCCGACGAGCGACACCTTGGCGATGGACTCGTTGACCGCCACCGATTTGGCCTCGATGTCCTTTGCGATGCGTTGCACCAGCGGCGTGGCCTTCGGCAGGTCCGCGCGCGGGATCGTGAAGGACATGTCGGTCAACGAGCCCTGCCCCACGTTCTGAATAATCATGTCCACGATGATGTTGGCCGCCGCGATCGGCCCGAAGATTCGCGCCGCGATCCCCGGCGAGTCCGGCACGCCCACGATCGTCACCTTGGCCTGATTGCGGTCGCCGGTCACGCCGGAGACCGACACCCGTTCCATGTCCGCGTCTTCTTTCGCCACGAGCGTCCCCTTCCCTTCCGTGAAGCTGGATTGCACTTCCACCGGTACGTTGAATTTAGCCGCAAATTCCACCGAGCGGCTCTGCAGCACTTTCGCGCCCAGGCTCGCCAATTCGAGCATCTCTTCATAGGAGATTTTGTCCAGGCGCCGCGCGGTCGGCACTATGTTCGGATCGGCCGTGTAGACGCCGTCTACGTCTGTATAAATGATGCAGCGGTCCGCCTTGAGCGCAGCCGCCAGCGCCACCGCCGTCAGGTCCGACCCGCCACGCCCGAGCGTCGTGACGTCGGAGTGCTCGTTGATCCCCTGAAAGCCGGCCACCACCGGGATAATGCCCTTGTTGAGCGCCTCCTTGATGCGGTCCGCCGCCACCCGCGCGATCCGCGCCTTTGTGTGCGCGCTGTCGGTGATGATCCCGACCTGCCGCCCGGTGAACGACTGCGCGTCGACCCCGCGGCCCCGGAGGGCCATCGCCAGAAGCGCGATTGTGACCCGCTCACCGGTAGAGAGCAGCATGTCGAGCTCGCGCTCGTCCGGCACCGACGTCATCTCGTGCGCCAGCTTGAGCAGGCGGTCCGTCTCGCCGCTCATGGCTGACAGCACGACGACGAGGCGGTGCCCGTCCGCCTTCGCCTTGGCCACCTTGTCGGCAACGCGCTGAATGCGCTCAATGTTGCCAACGGATGTGCCGCCGTATTTATGTACTAGCAGCGCCATGACGTCAGTCCACAGGACGCAGGGCGGCGGGGAGACGACACCGCGAAGACGCCTGGCGAGACGGGCGCACGGAGGCCCGCGAGACCGAGGCGTACTCGTTGCCGTCCGTCGCGGGCGCGAGGGCCGCGCCCGCCCACTGGGCGGAGTGCCCCTTGCGACTCCGCTTGGCGCAGCGGCGGATCAGCGGTTGCAGTAGAAGCGTTCATGTGTATTCGGGGCTACCCTTGGGACAGGAGCCGGTTCATCAGCCGGGTCGCGTCCCGTGCCCCGTCCGTGACCGCCGCTCCCTCCACCTCGTTGAACCGCCGGCCCGCCTTGGCCTTCTGCAACGGCCCGCCGCAGAGGGCATAGATCGCCGGCGGCAGCCCGTCGCTCCGCATACGCCCGCGGTCACACACCAGCAACACGCGATAGGGCCCGGCTTTCGCCAGCCCGTCGAGCACCGTGCCCACCACACGCCTGTCGAATTCCTCCACGATTTTCACGGCCGCGGGGCCGTCCCCACCGGTCACGACCGCCGGTGGCAGTTCGGCATGCACGTAGACCAAGGCCTTCCTGGTCAATTCCCGCACCGCCGCCTGTCCGCGACTCAAAAAATCCGATCCGTCGGCCGCGACGATCTTTGCCGGGTCCACTGCCTCCAATCCCGCACACATACCGATGCCACGCCGGACATCGTTGGTCGCCACGATCACGCCCGTGACGCGGTGCTGGTCGGAAAACTTCGGCCAGCGCGACGCGCGGCCCTGCCCCCACAGCCAGAGACAGTGGACCGGCTTGAGCCCGTCTTTCCGGCGCTCGTCGTTCACCGGATGGTCGCGCAGAATGACGAGCGAGGCATCCATCAGCTTGCGCAGAATGTCCGCGCCCGCCCCGCTCGGCAGACAGTCGCCCACCGGCTTGCCGATCGCCTCGCGCGGATCGAGACAGGCCGCCTTTACCTTGCCATTGACCCACACCATCACGTGCCGCGAACCGGTGCCGGGATAAAATTGAATCGTCTCGGAGCCAAGCTGTTCGTTGACCGCCTCGAGCAGCTCGCGCGCGTCCTCGACGCTGAGCTGGTCCGTCTCGCCCTCCACCGTCACTGGCGGCGCCAGCTTCTTGAGCTCGTCGTAGGGGGCCTTGCCCCCGGCGTTGCTGCGCAGCGTGACCATGCTGCAGCGAAACGCCACGTCGTGCTCGCCAAGGGTGACGCCGAGGCTGGTCGCTTCGAGCGGGCCCGCGCCCGGATACCATTTCTGCGGGTCGTAGCCCAGCACGGCGAGTTGCACCATGCCGCTGGTGACGGCCTGCCCGTCAGCCGGCATGCCGGCGACGCCCAGTTCACCCTGCTGCGCGAGCGCGTCCATGTTTGGCGTGGACGCGGCCTGCAGCACCGTCTTTCCGCCCAGTTCTTGGCGCGGCCCGCTGATCAGGCCGTCTCCGTGCAACACAACGTACTTCATGGGTCCGCCGCTGTCTCCCTCCTCAGAGACTCAACAGTTTCGCCACCGCTTCCCGGTCTGCCTTGACCGTCACCGGTTGCTTGCTCACGCCGATGGCCGTATCCGCGTCCTTTAAACCATGCCCGGTCAGCGTGCAGACGACCGTGTCGCCTTTCTTGAAAACACCTTGTTTCTGCAATCTAACCACGCCCGCAATCGACGCCGCTGACGCCGGCTCGCAGTACACCCCTTCCGCCGCCGCGACGAGACTGTACGCGTACAAAATTTCCTCGTCCGTCACCATGTCGATCCTGCCGGACGTCTCCGTGACCGCCTGCAAGGCCAACTGCCAGCTTGCCGGATTGCCGATGCGAATCGCCGTGGCCACGGTCTGCGGATCCTCCACGACCTTGCCCAGCACGATCGGCGCAGCGCCCGCCGCCTGGAACCCCATCATGCGCGGCAATTGGCTGATCTGGCCGGCCGCGTGATATTCCTTGTAGCCACGCCAGTAGGCCGTGATGTTGCCGGCGTTGCCGACCGGCAGCACGTGGAACGCGGGCGCGGCACCCAATTGGTCGCAAACCTCGAAGGCCGCCGTCTTCTGGCCCTCGATCCGGAACGGATTGAGCGAATTGACCAGCTCGATTTTGTGCGTCGCCGCCAGCTCCTTCACGATCGCCAGTGCCTGGTCGAAATTCCCCTCGATCTGGATGACCGTCGCATGGTGCATCATCGCCTGCGACAGTTTCCCTAGCGCGATCTTTCCTGCCGGAATCAGCACGTAGACCGCCACCCCGGCGCGGGCGCCGTAAGCGGCTGCGGCCGCGGACGTGTTGCCGGTGGACGCGCAGATGACCGCGCGCGCGCCGGCCTCGCAAGCCTTCGAGATCGCCAGTGTCATCCCGCGGTCTTTGAAGGAGCCGGTCGGGTTGGCGCCCTCGAGCTTCACGTAGAGCTCGACGCCCGGTGCAATCTTCGCCGCCAGCCGCGGCGTGGGGACCAGCGGCGTATGGCCTTCGCCCAGCGAGATGACCGGCGTCTGCTCCGTCACCGGGAGAAACTTGCGATACTCCTCGATGATGCCACGCCAGCGCATCATGACGGCCACCTGCTGCTCATCGTGCAATGGAAGGACCCGCAACGCATGGGGGCTCGATTACTCGTCGTGGCCCTCAACACGGATTAAAGTCGTGGGCTCAGAGATGAACGCCATCTGGTCGATCTCACGGAGCGACGCCTGCGCGTCGCGCTCGCGGGCGGCATGCGTCATGATGACGACCGGCACCGTCTGTCCTTCCTTGCGGCCCTGCTGGATCACCGACGCGATGCTGATGTGGTGACGGCCCAGCACACCGGCAATCTGCGAGAGCACGCCCGGCCGGTCCAGCACCATGAAACGCAGGTAGTACCGTGCGATGATCTCCTCCATCGGACGGATACGCAGCGGCCGGCGCTGGTCCTGCTGGAACGAAGCCGGCGGCACGCGGCCGGATGCCCCGCGCAGCAGATTGCGGGCGAGCGCGATCACGTCGCTGACCACGGCGCTGCCGGTCGGCATGGAGCCGGCCCCCTGCCCATAGAGCACGATATCGCCCACGGCGTCCCCCACAAGCTGGATCGCGTTGTAGACGCCCTCGACCTGCGCGATCGGCGAGGCGGACGGCACCATCGTCGGGTGCACACGCGCTTCGATCTCGCCGTCAAGCGCCTTGGCGATGCCCAGCAGTTTTATCGTGTAGCCGAACTCCTCCGCGTAGGCGATGTCCACCGGCGTGATGCGGGTGATGCCCTCGGTGTAGATGTCCTTCGCGTTGACCGGCGTCCCGTAGGCGAGGCTCACCATGATGGCGAGCTTGTGCGCCGAATCGATGCCGGCCACATCGAAGGCTGGATCCGCCTCGGCGTAGCCCGCCGCCTGCGCCTCGGCCAGCACGACTTGGAAACTCTGCCCCTCGCAGGTCATGCGGCTCAGGATATAGTTTGAGGTCCCGTTGATGATCCCGAAGAGCGACAGGATCGAATTGGCCGCGAGCCCCTCCATGAGCGCACGGATCACGGGGATGCCGCCGCCCACGCTGGCCTCGAAGCCCAGCTCGGTCTTGTGGCGGACCACCGCCTCGAAAATTTCCTCACCATGTACGGCCAGCAGCGCCTTGTTGGCCGTGACGACCGGTTTGCCCTGGGCCAGCGCCTCCAGAATGAATTTCTTGGCCGCGTCGTACCCGCCGATCAGCTCGATGACGATGTCCACCGCCGGATCGTCGATCAGCGCCTTCGCATCGTTGATCAGCACACCTGGCGGAAGTGCGATGCCCCGGTCGCGGGTGGTGTCGAGATCCGCCACGCGGACGAGCTCGATGGGCACGCCGACGCGGCGCGTGATCAGCGCGCGGCGGCCCAGCAGAATTTTCGCCACGCCGGTGCCGACCGTTCCCCATCCGATCAGCCCGACACCGATCTTTTGTTTCACAACTGCCCCACTCCTGCGCTTAAAAAGCACCCCGTCATCCGCTGTCAGTCATCCGATCTGGCCCCTGCGAACGGAGAACTGCGCCCTCCGCGCTCCGTGGCAGAGCCCGCTCTACTCGTCCGCCCCCTCAAGCTTCAACGCCTTCTTGATCCCCCGCACCGCCTGCCGGGTGCGGTGCTCGTTCTCCACCAGCCCAAACCGCACGTATTCATCGCCCCCCTCGCCGAAGCCGATGCCCGGTGAGACGGCGACCTTGGCTTCCTTGAGCAGCATCTTCGAAAATTCCAGTGAGCCCATCCCGCGGAACGGCGGCGGAATTCGCGCCCAGACGAACATCGTCGCCCGCGGCTTGTCCACCGCCCACCCGGCCCGGTTCAGCCCGTCCACCAGCACGTCGCGCCGCCGCTGATAGCGGTGCACGGTTTCCTTCACACAATCCTGCGGTCCGTTGAGCGCGATGATGCTCGCGATCTGGACCGGCTGGAAAATGCCATAGTCCAGATAGCTCTTGATTTTCGCCAGCGCCCCGATCACCTCGCGATTGCCTACGCAGAAGCCCACCCGCCAGCCCGGCATGTTGTAGCTCTTGGAGAGCGTGTAAAACTCCACGCCGATGTCCTTCGCCTCCGGTACCTGCAACAAACTCGGCGCGCGGTACCCATCAAACACGAGGTCTGCATACGCCAGATCGTGAATGACGATGACGTTGTGCTCCTTCGCGAAGGCTACGATCTTCTTAAAAAACTCCAGATCCACCACCGCCGTCGTCGGATTGTGGGGGAAATTGATGATCAGCACACGCGGCCGCGGCATCGTCTGCCGGTAGGCCCGCGTCAGATCTTCGAAAAAGTCGCTGTCTTGGCGTAGCTCCACGCCGCGCACCTCGCCGCCCGCGATGATCACGCTGTAGATGTGGATCGGATAGGTCGGCGTCGGCGTAAGCACGACGTCGCCCGGCCCCAGCATGGCCAGCGACAAGTGCGCGATCCCCTCCTTCGAGCCGATCGTGACGATCGCCTCGGTTTCCGGGTCCAGATCCACGTCGTACTGTCGCTTGTACCAGCCCGTGATCGCATGGCGGAGCTTTGTGATGCCGCGCGACGCGGAATAGCGATGGTTCTTCGGATTGCGCGTCGCCTCGATTAGCTTCTCCACGATGTGCGGCGGCGTCGGCTGGTCCGGATTGCCCATGCCGAAATCGATGATGTCCTCGCCGCGCTGGCGCGCCTCGAGCTTGAGCGCTTGCACCTGCGCAAACACATAGGGCGGAAACCGCTTGATTCTGTAAAACGTTTCGATCATGTCCGTTTGTCTATCCCCTTCATTCGTCGGCCATTTCAAGACGCACCGGCCGGCTGCAACCGGGACTGCGCGGTAGCCTGAATGGAAGCTGATATTCTAATGCAGCAGGTCAATTCAGTCAATTTTATTAGGGGGTTGGGAGCGTTTTGACGCTTTGCGCCGTTGCCGGCCGGGCGGAGTTTCTTGCCTCCCTTTTATTGTTTCTGCAATAATGGCGCACCCGATTGTTTGCGCAGGAAAATTCCTGTCCCGTCCACCATCGTCCGTAAGGAGCACCGCTCCATGCCCCGTCTGGGCATCAATATTGATCATGTGGCCACTCTTCGCCAGGCGCGCGGTGGCAGTGAGCCCGATCCGGTTGCCGCGGCGGGGCTGGTCGAACTGGCCGGGGCGGACGGGCTTGTCGTTCATCTGCGGGAAGACCGCCGCCACATTCAGGACCACGATCTCGCGCGGCTCCGCCAGACGGCCACAACCCGTCTGAATCTGGAAATGGCCGCCGAGGATGCAATGGTGAAGATCGCGCTGGACGTCAAGCCGGACTATGTGACGCTTGTCCCTGAGCGACGGCAGGAACTGACGACTGAGGGGGGATTAGACGTGGCCGGCCACACGGCTCGGCTCAAGCGCGTTGTGGCCGCATTGCAGCAGGGCGGCATACCCGTCAGCCTGTTCATCGAACCGGATGCGGCGCAGATCAAGGCCGCGCAGGCCGTCGGCGCGGAGATGATTGAACTCCACACAGGCCGCTACGCCAACGCCCGCTCAGAGCAGGCCGTCGGCACGGAATTCACGGCCCTCGCGGCAGCGGCGAAGCTGGCGGCAACACTTCACTTGCGCGTCAACGCGGGGCACGGACTGAACTACACCAACACGCAACGGCTGCTCGCGATCGGCGAGATCGAGGAGTACAACATTGGCCACAGCATCGTCGCGCGGGCGGTCTTTGTCGGACTGGCCCAGGCCGTGCGCGAGATGACGGCGCTGATCCATGGACCCGCGGGCGAGCGGTGAGAGGCTCGGGGGGATGCGTCCCCGTTGCCGCCGGCCGCATGTTTTGCGTCTCTTGCCTGCGCGAAGCGGAGTAACGCGATGATCGTCGGCATTGGGCTTGACCTTGTCAAAATCGACCGTGTGCGGACCATCGCGGACCGGTGGAAAGCGCGTTTTCTCGACCGGCTCTACACGCCGACGGAGCGCCGTGCCTGCATGAAAAAAGCCTCCCCCTACGCCTCGCTCGCCGGGCGGTTTGCCGCGAAGGAGGCCCTGCTCAAGGCGCTGGGCATCGGCTGGGCAGACGGGGTCCGCTGGCGCGACATCGAAGTGCTCAACGACCGCTCGGGCCGCCCGCGCGCCACCGTGTCCGGCCGCGTGAAAACGCTCATGACACGCGCCGGTGTCACGGACATCCAGCTGAGTCTGTCGCACGACACAGATTACGCCGTCGCCCAGGTCGTGCTGACAAAAGACGGCTAAGAGCTTATAGCGTGTGGCTGCGCGCTTATGGCAAGAGACCGGACGCCACGGTGGGGGCGTTCTGCAGTCTACGCGCTAGGCCATTGCCCCTGTGTTCCGAGGACCAATGAAGATCGTCACCGCCGCACAGATGCGTGCACTGGACCGCCGGACCATCACGGAGGCGAAGATACCGGGGCTGACTCTCATGGAGCGGGCCGGCCGCAGCGTGGTAGCGGCAATGGAACGGCTCTATGGGCCGCTGGCCGGGCGGACCATCACGATTGTGTGCGGCAAGGGCAACAACGGCGGCGACGGGTTCGTCGTCGGCCGCCTCCTGAAAAAATCCTGCGCGAAGGTCCGCATCCTGCTCCTGGCTAAGCCGGGAGATCTGAGCGGCGATGCCAAAACCATGCATCGCCGCTTTGTTGCAGCGGCCCGCGCACAGTCCGTTTCGGTTACTCCAACACCAGCGGCGCTTCGCGCCGCGCTGGCACAGAGCGAGCTGATCGTAGACGCGCTGCTGGGCACCGGCCTGTCGACGCCGGTCGCGGAGGCCTACCACGGAGCGATCGAGGCGATCAACGATGCCGGGCGGCCGGTTGTGGCGGTTGACCTGCCCTCCGGCATCCACGCCGACACGGGGACCGTCCTGGGCACCGCCGTGCGCGCAGATCTCACCGTCACGTTCGGCCTGCCAAAACTGGGACTCTACACGGGCGCGGGACTCGATCATGCAGGCGCAGTGGAGGTCGCCGACATCGGCATCCCGTCCGATTTCGTGGCGGCCCCCGACAGCCGCGTCGCGCTCCTCACGCACGCGGCGGTCCGCCGCCTGGTTCCCGATCGCCGGCCGGCCTCCCACAAGGGCACCTACGGCCATGCCGGCATCATCGCGGGCTCGGTCGGAAAAACCGGAGCGGCAGCCCTGGCCGCGAAGGCCGCGCTGCGCATCGGCGCCGGCCTCGTCACGGTCGCCACCCCGGCGGGCGTCAACGACGTGCTCGAAGCCAAGCTGCTCGAGGCCATGACCGTGCCCATGCCCGACACGAAGGCGCAGACGCTCGCGCGGACCGGATTGGAAGAATTGCTCTCGTTTGTCCGTGCGCGGACCGCAGTGGCCATCGGCCCCGGTCTCTCGACCCATCCGGAAACCATCGAGCTGATCCAGACGCTCGTGCCGAGATTGGACAAGCCATCCGTGCTCGACGCCGATGCGCTCAACGCGCTGGCCGGACGGACCGCCCGGCTGACGGAATGCAAGCAGCCACCAATCGCAACGCCCCATCCTGGCGAGATGGCCCGGCTGGTGGACACGACGACTTCGGCGATCAACGCCGACCGTATCGGATCCGCCGTGAGATTCGCGCAGACACACCGGGTGATACTTGTGCTCAAGGGCGCCCGCACCGTCGTCGCGCATCCGGATGGCCACGCGGCGGTCTGCCCGACGGGTAATCCGGGCATGGCAACCGCCGGAACTGGCGACGTGCTCACGGGCATGCTCGTCGGTCTGCTGGCGCAGGGACTCGCGCCGTGGGACGCTGCCTGCGCGGGCGTTTATCTGCATGGCCTTGCCGGCGACCTCGCCGCCGCGCAGACGGGGATGGCCGGCCTGATTGCCGGCGACGTCATCGAGCAGATTCCCCATGCTCTCATCGACGTCCTCCATGACGCGCGCGACTAGGGCACGCAGGCGGCGCCGTCCGTCCCCGGCACGGCGGCCCCGCCTTTCGGACACGTGGCAGTATCTGGCACAATCCCCGCCGGACACGGAGCGGCTGGGTCGGCGGCTGGGTCGGGCCCTGAAAGGCGGCGACGTGCTGGCGCTCTACGGAGAATTGGGCGCGGGCAAGACGGCGCTGGTGCGCGGCATTGCCGCCGGGCTAGGCGCTTCGCCGGAAGGCGTCAGCAGCCCGACCTTTGTGTTGATTCACGAGTACCGTGGGCGCCTGCGCCTGGCACACGCGGACCTGTACCGGATCGAGTCGGCGGTGGAATTGGCGCAGCTCGGCCTGTCGGATTACGACGACGGCAAGACGGTGACGGCGATCGAATGGGCAGACAGGGCCGGCATCGACTTGCCGGTTGCCCGGCTAGAGATTTATCTGCAGCATCATGGCCCCACTTCGCGCAAACTGCGGTTTGTCGCGCGGGGCGCGCGGGCCCAGCGCCTGCTGATGCAATTGACCGCAAGGCAACGGGCCCCGGGCTTGTGAAAAGGAGACCGTCCCGATGAAGGTGCTCTGGGCGCCCTGGCGCATGGCCTATATCAAGCGCGCACGCACGCCGGCCGGCTGCATTTTCTGCCTCAAACCGCGCGCGCGGCGGGACGCTGCCAACCTCCTGCTCCATCGCGGAAAGCACGGCTTCATCATGATGAACCTCTTTCCCTACAACAACGGCCATCTCTTGATCGCGCCCTATCGGCACGTCAGAACACTGGAGCAGCTCCCCGATGACGTCTCGCTGGACCTGATGCGCCTCACCCGACTGGCCTTGAAAGTCCTACGCACGGAGATGCAGCCGGAAGGCTTCAACGTCGGGCTCAACCTGGGACGGGCCGCCGGCGCCGGCATCGACAGTCACGTGCATCTCCACATCGTGCCGCGCTGGAACGGCGACACAAACTTCATGCCCCTGCTCGGTGCCGTTCGCGTGATGCCGGAACATCTGCACGCCACTTACCGGAAGCTCAGGGCGCGCTTCGAGGCACTGACGATGCCCAGCAAGAAACGGACCCGCCGATGATCCGCCTGGTCCTCGTGTGCATCCTGCTGGCGCTCTCGCTGAGCTTTTTCCTGCAGAACCAGGAACCGGTCGTCACGCTACGCTATTTCTTCGGATTGAAAACGGCCGAGACGAGGGTCTACGTGCCGATCCTCAGCGCCTTCGTGATTGGCCTCCTGGTCTCCTCCATCCTGCTCTTTCCCGCCTGGGTCAAGGGCAGAATCGCGCTGCGCCGCCGGAGCAAGCAGCTCCAGGAGGCCGAGGCCGAACTCGACCAACTGCGCGAGCAGCAGCGCGGAACGGCCGGCGAGCAGCCGTCGGCATCTGAACCGGCCGACGACCAGACGGGATGAGTGCCCCCGCCCCCCGCGCTGCGGATGCGGCCGTGGTGCAATGGCCCGCGCCCGGCGCTTTTTGAATCGGCACGAAAACAAGGGCGCCGATGTTGCCCGTGGACCAGGATTCTTTGAGATGACCGATTCCGATCTGACTCCCCTCATGCGCCAATACCGCGAGGTGAAGCGCGCCTACGGAAATGCCATTCTGTTTTTCCGTGTTGGCGATTTCTATGAAATGTTCTACGAGGATGCGGAAGAAGCCTCCCGGCTTCTGTCGATCGCCCTCACCTCACGTGACAAGTCGAGCGCCGCGCCCGTGCCCCTCTGTGGCGTGCCCTACCATGCCGCCACCGGCTACATCGCCAAATTGCTGAAAGCCGGGAAGACCGTCGCTCTGTGTGACCAGGTCGAGGATCCGAAACTCGCCAAGGGCCTCGTGCGCCGCGAAGTCGTCCGCCTCTACACCCCCGGCACCCTGACAGACGCCGAATTACTCACCCCTGCGGAAGCCAATTTTCTGGCTTCGGTCTGCCCCGCGCCGCGCGACGACTCCGTTATCGGATTGGCCACGCTAGAACTCTCCACCGGGGAATTCTGGGTGACGGAATGTTCCGGCGCCCAGGTGCTGGGAAATCTTCGGGATGAACTGGTGCGGGTGGACCCCCGCGAACTGCTCTACCCCGCGACGCTCGCCGGGCCGGTCCGTGACGTCTGCACCGGACTAGGCGGGACGCGACCCTGCGCCCAGGATCCGTCTGTGTTTGACCCCCGCGAGACCGAACGTACACTGATCGAGCAGTTCCGCACGGCCTCGCTGGACGGTTTTGGCTGCCAGGGCCTGTCGGCCGGCATTCAGGCGGCGGGCGCGCTCGTGCGGTATTTGAAGGAGACGCGGCCGACGGCCAGTCTCGCGCACCTGCGCGGGCTGCGCGTCCGCCGGGCCGGCGATGAGATGCACCTGGACGGCGCGACGATCCGCAATCTCGAGCTGGCCCGCCCGCTGGTGGCAGGCCGCGAAGACGCCACGCTGCTTGCCGTGCTGGATCGCACCGTCACCACGATGGGGAGCCGCCTGCTGCGTGATTGGATTGTCCGCCCGCTCGTCCGCGTCGAGCCGATCCGCGCGCGGCTCGACGCCGTGGAGGAACTGCTCCGGTCGCTCGAATCCCGTACTGCCATCCGGACGGCCTTGCGGACCGTGCAGGACATGCTGCGCCTCAGCAGCCGCATCTCGCTAGGGGCAGCCTCGCCGCGCGATCTGCTGGCGCTCAAGCAGTCCGTCGCAGCTCTCCCGGAACTCCGCGCGCGGGTGGCGGCCGGGAAGGCCCCCATGCTGCGCGAGATGGGCGAAGCCTGGGACAACCTCGCCGACGTGCATGCGCTCATCGAGAAGACCATCCTGCCGGAGGCGCCGGTATCTGTCCGCGACGGTGGCATCATCTGCGAAGGCTATGACCCTGCGCTCGACGCGTTACGGACGATCGGGCGGGACGGGAAACACTGGCTCGCGCAATTGGAAGCGCGCGAGCGCGAGCGGACCGGCATCGACTCACTCAAGGTCCGCTTCAACCAGGTCTTCGGCTACTACATCGAGATCACGAAAACCAACCTGGCGAAGGTTCCCGCCGACTACAGCCGCAAGCAGACGCTGGCCAACGCCGAGCGGTTCATCACGCCGGCATTGAAGGAGTTGGAGGACAAGGTCACCGGCGCCGACCTGAAGCAGAAGGCACTCGAACAGGAGCTCTTCGAGCACATCCGGGTGCAACTGGCGCGGGAGACCGCCCGTATCCAGACGATGGGAGCCGCCCTCGCCCTGCTCGACGTGCTGGCATCGCTCGCGGAAACAGCTGCGCTCAACGGCTACGCGCGGCCCGCCGTGGACGACGGTGGGGAGATTCGCATCGCCGACGGCCGCCATCCGGTCGTGGAGCGGCTGGACCTGCCACAGGGCTTCGTGCCCAACGACACGATGCTCGACCTGGACGCGAGCCGGCTGCTGATCCTCACCGGCCCCAACATGGCCGGCAAGAGTACCTATCTCAGGCAGGTCGCGTTAATCGTGCTGATGGCCCAGATGGGTGGCTTCGTGCCGGCCCGCTCGGCCCACATCGGCCTCGTCGACCGGATTTTCACGAGAGTCGGCGCCTCCGATAACCTAGCCGCGGGCCAGAGCACCTTCATGGTGGAGATGACCGAGACGGCGCAGATCCTCAACAGCGCCACCGCGCGAAGTCTCATCGTGTTGGACGAGATCGGGCGCGGCACCAGCACCTATGACGGCCTCAGTATCGCCTGGGCCGTTGCAGAATACATTCAGGACCGCGCCCACGTCGGTGCGCGGACGATGTTCGCCACGCACTACCACGAAATGACGGACCTGGCCACCCGGCACGAGGGCGTCAAGAACTACACGGTGGCGGTCAAGGAACAGAACGAAACCGTACTGTTTTTGAGAAAGATCGTGGCGGGCGGCGCCGACCGGAGCTACGGTATCCACGTGGCCCAATTGGCCGGCCTGCCCGCCCCCGTTATCCACCGGGCGAAGGAAGTCTTGGCGCAACTGGAACAGCCACCGGTCTCGGTGCCGCCAGGCCCGCAGACGCAGCTAGGATTGACGGCTCCCGATCCCACCCTGCCCACGCCACATCCTCTTATCGAGGCGGTCCGCCAGATCGATCTCTTCTCTATGACCCCACTCGAGGCCATGAACCGCCTGGCCGAGCTGCAGCGGAAACTCGACGACGAGCACCAGAAATAAAAGGGGCGGGGCCCCCTTTCGGAACCCCGCCCCCTTTAAGAATCACTGGAACTGCGGCTTAGTGCCCGCCGCTGCTTGCGCCACCTTGGTTGTAGGCAGCCGTCCAGGGGGTCAACCCACCCACCGGCTTGCCACCGGGGAGGAGCACATCATATTGCATGCCTACTTTGCCTGCACCTTTCGGAGCAGTGTTCAGCGCCTGCTTCGCCGCCGCACAGCCGGCATCGGTCTCGTCCTTGCTCACGCAGGCCGCTTCCTTCAGCGCACGGATACCACGCGGCTTGCTCGGTTCACCCGCAATTTCAGGCAGTTGCTTCACCGCCGTGATCACACGATGGTTCTGTTCAGTTTCATGCACGGTGAACTCGACCAGCGCCGTCGAGGACGAGGGCGGCACGTCCTTGGCTGCCGCCGGTCCCGCATGCGGACGGGCCAGCTTTTTCAGCGTGTCCCAAGCCCCCTTATCCGCGTAGAACTTCAGATTCTTGCCCGGGTGAATTTTCTGCCAGAAATACCCGCTCTCGGCATTGCCGCCGAATACGGCCACGTTGATCCAGACCGCTTCATCGTAGGGATCGAGGATGATCACCCGTCCCTGTAGCGTGGTCGGCTTGCTCATGTCGCCCCATTCAAATCGCTCCTGGAACGCTTCGATGGCCAGCGCGCTCGAAGCCACACAGACCACCAGGGCCACGGCGGCGAGGAACGCCCAGCCTGTCTTATGAACTCTCATGATTGCTCCCTCCTTAAAAACCGAAATGACTGTCTGGAAATAAATGGTCGTTGCGCCGTCCGGCTTAGTCCTTCTTCAACACCTTGAAGTCGGTGATCGTCCGGCCATCCAGCGTCACTTCCAGAGCCGTGAGCTCCTGCGACGCCTTGATGATCTTGTCCATCAGGCTCTTGTCCTTGACGTTCAGACGGACGGTCTGAGCCGCGTGATACCAGCCGGCGTAGGGATTGTTCTTCTCGGTGCCGCCGGTGAAACCCCAGGCGCAGCAGACAAACAGAGGATCCGGAGGCCGCACATCCATGTCAGACGAAGACCGCCCGCTCGGGGTGCCCGAAGCCGGCTCGGCCGTGTTCCAATACTGAATCCCGAACAGGAGCTCCTTTTCGGGATTGTCCGCCCACTGGGACCAGACACGGCCCTTGAGCGTCTTGACCGTTTCAGCCTTATAGGTTCCCGGCTTGCCTGCCACGATGTCAGCAGGCCCCGACGGTGGCACCGGTGTCGACGTTCCCGTCTCCACCGCGATGGAAGATCCGGCCATCACGAGGCCGGCCACAAAGAAGAAGGAAACAGCCGCGGTAACGACTCCTCTCTTCATCACTCGTCCCTCCTTAACAAATAAAATAACAACCGATCACAAATGCTTATCAAATAACTCACTCGGTGAAGCAGGGTCGGATCGTACTGAAACTCTCACACCTTGTCAAGGAAATATTTGGCCTTTCAGTTGCTGTGAAGAACCCTGAAAAAGCTTGCTAAGTCAACGGGTTAGGCACCAGCAAAAAAGACGCCTAGTTGAGTGCGGACGACAGGGCCCGGCGCGAAACCGGACCCAGCGCGGCCACAGCCAGATCGCGCCCATCGAGCAGCGCGCGACTCAGATTCAGCAACTGGATCGCGTCCACGCGATCGATGCCGGACATGAGCTCCTCCGGCGTCACGCGTCTTTTGTGATACAACTCGTCCTTGGCCAGCTTGCTCATGCGGCTGGACGTACTTTCGAGCCCCAGCAGGATGCTGCCCTTCATCTGATTCTTGGCCCGGGCCAGCTCGTCGCCAGGAATTTTAGTCGCGCAGAGCCGTGCGATCTCTTTTTGGATCAATCCAATCGTGCGCGCAGCCTCCGCCGGCCGGGTGCCCGCGTAGACTGACCACATGCCGCCATCACTGTAGGCGGACAGGCTGGAATAGATTGAGTAGGCCAGCCCCCGCTTCTCGCGGATTTCTTGAAAGAGGCGCGAGCTGACATTGCCGCCGAGAATGGCATTGAGCAGCGCGGCCGCGTAGCGGTCCTTGTGCTCGACTGCGATACCCCTGAGCCCCAAGCAGAGATGCGCCTGCTCCAGATCCTTCTCGTGAACCTGGAGCCCGCCGTGGAGCGTGGCCGGCTGCCGGTGCCGCTTGGACGCCTCTGGCCGCTCGAAGCGGCCGAAGTGGGCGTCGAGCAGTTTCAGCATCGTTTTCGGCTCGAAATTGCCGGCGACGGCCACGACCGTCTCGTGCGGATGGTAGTAGCGCCGGATGTAGCCGAGGATGTCGCGGCGGGAGAGCTTCGTGATGCTGGCCGCCGTGCCTAGAATCGGCTGCCCCAGCGGGTGCGCTCCGAAAATCTGCTGGGCGTGCAGGTCCTGCACCCATTCCTCGGGATCGTCCCGGACCATGCGCATCTCTTCCAGGACCACCAGCTTTTCCTTTTCGATTTCGCCGGACGGAAAGCGCGAGCCGTGGAAGAGATCGGCGAGCAGTGCGAGCGCCGGCCGCACCTGCTCGTCCGGGACCTTGACATAGTAGGTGGTGGTTTCGCGGGCGGTGAAGGCGTTCATCTCGCCGCCGAGCGCGTCCATTTCGCGTGAGATTTGAAGCGCGGAGCGGGAGGCCGTCCCCTTGAAGAACATGTGCTCGATGAAATGGGAGAAGCCCTCCTCCCCCGCCACTTCATCGCGCGAACCGACGTTGACCCAGATGCCGATCGTGACCGACCGCAGGGACGGCATCCGCTCGGTGACGAGACGGACGCCGTTGTCGAGGACGACCTTGCGGTACATCAGCCGCCTAGTCCGCGCTATTCATATCAGTTCGTGACGAAACCGCCGAGACGCCCTGCGAGACGGCCGCCTGGAGCCCCCCCGAGGCCGAGGCGTACTCGAAGCCCTGCGGCGAGGTCGCGCGGGCGGCGCCCGCCCGCTGGGATGTGAGAACCATGCCTCCAGGCCTGTTGCGGCGGTAGATCGGCAGTCGCCGCAGCCCCGCCCATAAATACCGTGGGCTCACGAGTCCTGGGCCGCCCCCGGCGGCGGCTCCATCGTCTCCTTGCGGCTCAGACGGATCTTGCCCTGGCGGTCCACTTCGAGAACCTTGACCATGATCTGCTGGCCCTCCTGCACCTCGTCGGCCACGGACTTCACGCGATGGTGCGCGAGCTGCGAGATATGCACCAGCCCGTCCGTGCCTGGCAGAATCTCGACAAAGGCGCCGAAGTCCATGATCTTGCGGACCGTGCCGGTGTAGATCCTGCCGACCTCGACCTCCTCGACAATGTTGTTGATCCGATCGATCGCCTTCCTGGCCGACGCCTCGTCCACCGCGGCGACCGAGACGATACCCGTGTCCTCCACGTTGATCTTGACGCCGCACTCGGCGATGATCCCACGGATGGTCTTGCCGCCCGGACCGATGACCTCGCGAATCTTGTCCTGCTTGATCTTGAGCGTGAAGATGCGCGGCGCGTAGGGCGACAGGTTCGTGCGCGGCGCCGTCAGCGCCTTCGCCATTGCCTCAAGGATGTGCAGCCGCCCCTTGCGCGCCTGCTCCAGCGCATCCTTCATCAGGGCCGGCGTGATGCCCGCGATCTTGATGTCCATCTGCAGCGCGGTCACGCCGTTCTTCGTGCCCGTCACCTTGAAGTCCATGTCGCCGAGGTGATCCTCCAGGCCGAGAATGTCGGAGAGGATCGTCACCCGGCTGTCCTCCTTGATCAACCCCATCGCGATACCCGCGACCGGTTCCGCGATCGGCACGCCCGCGTCCATCATAGCCAGCGAGCCACCGCACACGGTCGCCATCGACGAGGAGCCGTTGGATTCGAGAATGTCCGAGACCAGCCGGAGTGTGTAAGGGAACTTCTCCTTGTCCGGCAGGACCGGCTTGAGCGCGCGCTCGGCCAGCGCCCCGTGGCCAACTTCGCGGCGTCCGGGCGAGCGCAGCGGCCGCGCCTCGCCGACGCTGAACGGCGGAAAATTGTAATGCAGCATGAAGGTGCGGAAGTACTCGCCCTCCAGCGCGTCGATGCGCTGCTCGTCGTCCGTGGAGCCCAGCGTCACCACCGCGAGACTCTGCGTCTCTCCGCGTGTGAAGAGCGCCGAGCCGTGCGTGCGCGGCAGCACGCCCACTTCGCAGGTGATCGGCCGGATGTCGGCCGGCCCACGGCCGTCGGCGCGCGAGCCCTTCTCCAGAATCATGTGGCGGACTTCGGTGTATTCGAGCGAATGGAAGGTCAGCTTCACGTGCCGTTCCCGGTTCGGATCGTCGGACTTGAGCTTCTCCACCGCCTCTTTCTTGATCGCGTCCAGCTTTTCCTGGCGGGCCGACTTGTTCGGGATGAAAATCGCCTCGCGGATCTGCTTGGCCACGATCTCGCGCACCTGCTTCTTGAGTCCCTCATCGATATGTTCCTCGGGCGCGATGCGCTTCGTCTTGCCGACCTTGCCCTGGAGCTCTCGGATCTTCGCCACGATCTTCTTGATCTCGGCATGGGCGGCCTCAATTGCGCCTAGCATGACGGCTTCCGGCTGCTCGTTGGCACCGCCCTCGACCATCATCACCGCGTCGGCCGTGCCGGCCACGACGAGGTGCAGGTCGCTCTTCTCCAGCGTCGTCAGATCGGGATTAATGACGAATTTCCCGTCCACGCGGCCAACTTTCACCCCGGCGATCGGCCCGAGAAAGGGAATGTTTGACACGGAAAGGGCGGCCGAGGCTGCCGTGATGCCGATGACGTCGGCCGTCCCGGTCTGGTCGGCCGAGAGGACCGAGGCGATCACCTGCGTTTCAAAATGCCACTCCTCGGGAAACAGCGGACGGAGCGGCCGGTCGATGAGCCGGCTGGTGAGCACTTCCTTCTCCGAGGGCCGCCCTTCGCGCTTAAAGTACCCACCCGGAATCTTGCCGGCCGCGTAGGCCTTTTCCTGGTAGTCGCACGTGAGCGGAAGAAAGTCCACGCCCGGTTTCGCCGTCTGGGATGCGACGGCCGTCGCCAAGACAACCGTGTCCCCGTAGGACGCGAGCACCGCGCCGTCTGCCTGCCGCGCAAGGCGGCCGGTTTCGAGCCGGAGTGTTTTCCCGGCCAGATCGATTTCAATCACATGAACCATGACATCTGTCTCCTCTTGGATCTACCCCACAGATGCCCACAGAGATGGGCTCGCGAGCGAGCGCATGTCCGTGTTCACCTGTGGAAGCAGCCCGGTAATCGCGCCGGCCCCATGCCGGCGCGTAGATGGCCTGCTACTTCCGAATGCCCAGCCGGTCCAGCACGGCCTTGTACCGGCTGACGTCCGTCTTCTGCAGATAACTCAGCAGGCGGCGGCGGCGGCCGACCAGTTCCAACAACCCGCGCCGCGAGTGATGATCCTTCTTGTGCAGCTTGAAGTGCTCGGTCAGATACGTGATGCGGTTGGTCAGTACCGCGATCTGCACCTCCGGCGACCCGCTGTCGGTCTTGTGCTGCTGATATTGCTTCACGAGACCCGTTTTTGCTTCCTTTGTAAGTGCCATCCCCCTCTTCTCCTTCCGTGAACGGTTCCTGCTACCGACTGACTGTCTCGACATCCACCAAGACTTTCTCGATCGTCACGCTGGGCGCCACATTGGCGCCCGCCGATCCGGGCGCAAGCGCCCCGATCGCCAGCAATTGTCCGGCTGTGTCCTTCACGCGCACCGCCCTCGCGCCCTGGGACTGCACTTCCCAGCGTCCGGCTCCGGCCGGCACCGCCACGCCATGCCGAACCCGTTCGGCCGTCCGCGCATCCACAATGACCGCGGGCAGCATCGCCAGCGCGCCGTCCAACGTGAGCAGATCGTCCGCCAACTGCCCGGCCAGCGCATGCGCGGCAACGGCCTCGATCGTCAGCGCCTGCTCGACCGCCAGCGGTCCGACGCGCGTCCGCTCCAACGACAAGAGATGCCCGCCGACGCCCAGCGCCGCACCGATGTCCGCGCAGAGTGTCCGCACGTAGGTGCCCTTCGAACACCGCACACGCAACGTCACAGCCGGGCCGGCGATAGCCAGCACATCGAGCGCGTGGATTTCGATCTCCCGCGCCGCCCGTGCGACCGTCTTGCCGGCCCGCGCCGCCTTGTAGAGCGGCACGCCACCGACCTTCACCGCCGAATACATGGGCGGGGTCTGCGTGATCCGCCCGCGAAATGATTCGACCGCCACCCGGATTGTCTCGTCCGTTAGGCCGTCGGTCGGCTTCGTTGCCAGCACACGGCCCGTCGCATCCTGCGTGTCGGTCGTCTGCCCCAGTCGCAGGACTGCGCGGTATTCCTTGTCCCACGCCAGCAGATATTCCGCGATGCGTGTGCCACGCCCAATCAGCACGGGCAGCACACCGGTGGCTGCCGGATCAAGTGTCCCGGCATGGCCGACCTTGGGTTCGTTCAAGAGGCCGCGGATTTTTGCGACCACGTCATGCGATGTCCAGCCGGCCGGCTTGTTCACGTTCAGGACGCCGGCGCCAACGCTCGCCTTGTACCTCGCGGCGGTCTCCATCACAGTGGCCCTGCTACGTCTGTTCCGGTTCCCCCTGCTTGCGCCGCTCCTCGTCCAGATGATCGAGGATGGACAAAATCCGGTCGCCACGCGGACCGGCCGTGTCCTTCTGAAACACCAGCTCGGGCGTGTAGCGCAGGTTTAACCGCCGGCCCAGTTCGGACCGGATGAAGCCCGCTGCCTTGCCCAATCCGGCGAACGCCGCGCGCTCCTGTTCGGTGTCCAACATCGTCGTCACGAACACGTGGGCCAGCCGCAGATCGTTCGTAATCTCCACGTCGGTCACCGTCACGGACGCCACGCGCGGGTCCTTGGTCTTCCGCATGATGATGTCCGCCACTTCCATGCGGATCTGATCCGCCACCCGCGCGGCCCGGCTGTATGCAGTCTTGGCCATTCACAAGCTCGCAGCGAACAGCACGGAGTAACTCGCCCGAAATTCGTCCGGCTGCCAGCTATTAGCGATCCGCTATTAGCTTTCTTCAGAGCAACTCGATGCGCGACCGCACGATTTCGACCAACGGCACGGACCGGATCTGGTTTAAGACCTGATCCAGCACCTGGTTGACGTGGGCCGTCTCATTCGCCACGCAGGCGATGCCGAGCACCGCCTTCTGCCACAAATCCTGCTCGTCCACCTCGGCCACTGAGATATTGAACTTCTCCCGGAGCCGGTCCTTCAAACTCTTGATGACCTGCCGCTTTGACTTCAGTGACTGCCCGTCGGGGATGAACAGTTCAACGGTGCAAATGCCGACGATCATCTAATTCGCCGAGGCCGGTTCGCTCAGGAGGGGTTGCACCCCGTCCGGCTACTGCTGCCCCCCCTGTGCCCGTACCTTGTGAAGCGGAGCGCGCAGCCCGAATCCGGTGCACACATTCGGCCTTGCCCCTCCGCACGCCTCAGGTATCAGAGCTTCGTCGCGATTTTATCCACGACGAACACTTCCAGCACATCGCCGGTCTTAACGTCGCTGAAATTCTCTACACTCATCCCGCACTCGTAGCCCTGCTGCACTTCGCGCACATCGTCCTTGAAGCGCCGCAGCGAGCCCAGCTTGCCCTGATAGACCGGCACGTTGTCACGGATTACCCGCACGCTGGCGCCAGCACGCTGAATCATCCCGTCCGTCACGTAACAGCCGGCGATGACGCCCGCCTTCGGGATGGTGAACACCTGGCGGACCTCGGCGCGGCCCAGCACGCGCTCCTTGAGCGTGGGCTCGAGCAGCCCTTCCATCGCCGCCTTGATGTCCTCGATGGCGTTGTAAATGATTGTGTAGAGCCGGAGGTCGATGCCGTCTTTTTCGGCAAGCGCGGAGGCCTTCGGTTCGGGCCGGATGTTGAAGCCGATGACGATGGCGCGCGAGGCCGAAGCCAGCATCACGTCTGTTTCGGTGATGGCGCCGACGCCCGAGTGGATCACACGGAGCTTGACCGCATCGGTCGAAAGTTTTTCGACGGCGTTGCCTAGTGCCTCCGCCGAGCCCTGCACGTCGGCCTTGATGACGACGGCCAGTTCCTTGACGGCGCCTTCCTTGATCCGCGCAAACAGATCGTCGAGCGTGACCTTGCCTGGAGCGGAGCCGACTTCGACCGCGCGCTGCTTCTGCGCGCGCGCCTCGGCGATCTCCCGTGCCGTCCGCTCGTCCTTGACGACGACGAAGGGCTCACCCGCGCCCGGGACGCCGGGGAGGCCGATGACTTCGACGGGAATCGAGGGCCCCGCATCCTTGACCTTGCCACCGCGATCGCTGTTGAGCGCGCGTACGCGCCCGCTGAGGGGACCCACGACGAAGGCGTCGCCCACTTTCAATGTTCCGCTCTGCACGAGCACGGTTGCCACGGGCCCGCGGCCGCGATCCAACCGCGCTTCGACGACAGTCCCCTTGGCCGGGCGCACCGGATCCGCCTTGAGCTCGAGGACGTCCGCCTGCAACAGAATCATTTCCAGGAGCGTATCGAGGCCGGTTTTCTGCTTCGCAGAGACTTCTACATAGATCGTCTGGCCGCCCCAGGCTTCCGGAATCAGTTGATGTTCGGCGAGCTGGTTCTTGATGCGGTCTGGATTGGCGCCAGGCTTGTCGATTTTATTGAGCGCGACGATGATCGGCACGCCAGCTGCCTGCGCGTGGTTGACCGCCTCGACCGTCTGCGGCATGACCCCGTCGTCCGCCGCCACGACGAGAATGACGAGGTCGGTGATCTTGGCGCCGCGCGCCCGCATGGAGGTGAAGGCTTCGTGGCCGGGCGTGTCGAGGAACGTCACGGCCTTGCCGTGCACCGACACCGTGTAGGCGCCAATGTGCTGCGTGATCCCGCCGGCCTCGCCCTCGGCGACCTTCGTCTGCCGGATGGCGTCGAGCAGCGAGGTCTTGCCGTGGTCCACGTGGCCCATGATGGTGACAACCGGCGGCCGCGGCGTAGCCGTGCTGCCCGATTCGACGTCGGTCGGCTCGACGAGCAGATCCTCGCCCCGCTTCTCGACCATGACCTCGGTTTTGACGTTGTAGCTTTCGGCGATCAGCTGCGCCGCGTCCAGATTGATCGGTTGATTGAGCGTCAGCATCTGGCCGGTGTCCATGAGCTTGCGCATCACATCGGCCGGGCGTTGGCCGATCACTTCTGAAAATTCCTTCACGGTGAGCCCGGCCGTGAGCTTCACGGCCTTCTGCCGAGGCTTGGTGATCTCGGTGACGGTCGAAACCGGCTGATGGCGGGAGCGGTCCTCGCGGCGATGGATGGGGATCGCGCGCAGGTCCTGCCAGCGGGCCGCATCTGCTCGGAACCGCAGATCGTCCTCGTCCTTCACCCGTCCGGTCTTTTTGCTCTTTTTGAGCTTGTCCTTAAGGCCTTCGTCCGGAACCGGCCCCAGTTCCGGCTTCTTCCGCCCAGCAATGTCGGCCGCTGGCGCGGGAGCGGCCGGTGCAGCGATAGGAGCTGCGGTTTGTGCGGGTGCGCTAGCCGGTGCCGGTGCGGGAGTTGGCTGCTCGACGACCGCTGCGGGCCCCTCCGGCTCGACCACCGGCTGGGGAGCCGGGTGCATCGGCGACATCGGCTGCGGCGCTGTTTCCGGTTCCGCAACCAGTTCGTCATCCTTTTTCTTTTTGAAGAGGAGCCGCTTCTTGTCGGCCTTGGGAGGGTCTTCGACAGAAGCCGGTGCGGGCTTCCCGTCCCTCGTCACGACCGCGGCTTTCTTCGCTGCCGGCTTGGTCGCATCCTGCGCGGCGGGCTGGGCGCCGCCCAGCTTCTTCGTCACCGTCTGCACGGTGTCATCGTCCAGCGTGCTGCTGTGCGACTTCACGGCGATGCCCAGCTTCTTGAGATCGGCGAGCAATGCCTTGCTCTCCATCCCAAGCTGCTTGGCGAGGTCATGCACTCTGGTGCCGGACATGGTTTCTTGCTACCTACGGCTCCTCAATCGTGAACGTTTAGAAATCTTAGTTGGCCCTGGATGCTCAACAAGACCTGCCCGCAAGGCCGCATCGAGCAAGAGCGCGGGGCGTACGTCTTCGCGTACGGTGCGCCTTCGCGCCATGCGACAACGCCGTCGGAGGTCTTGGCCAGCATCCTCTCACGCCGTGGCTTCGGACGCGGCCGTTTCCGCCTGCCGTGCGGCGCGGGCTTCTTCCTCTTCACGCTGCGCCTGCGCTTCCTCGGCCAGCGCCGCCTTGATTTCCTTGTCGCGCTCGACCTTTTCCTTCTCGTATTCGGTCGCGCTAATGATGTCGATCTTCCACCCGGTCAGCCGCGCCGCGAGCCGCACGTTCTGGCCGTTTTTGCCGATGGCCAGCGAGAGCTGCGAGTCCGCCACCACCACCAGCGCCGACTTCTTCTCCTCGTCGATGCCGACCTTCTCGATGTTGGCCGGGTTGAGCGCCTCCGCGATGAATACGCGCGGATCGTTCGTCCAAGCGATGATGTCGATCTTCTCGCCGCGCAGCTCGCGCACGACCGCCTGCACGCGCGAGCCCTTGATGCCGACGCAGGCACCCACCGGGTCCACTGCCTTGTCGCGCGAGGAGACGGCGATCTTTGTCCGGTCGCCCGGCTCGCGCACCACGCCCTTGATCTCGACGATCTTCTCGCCGACCTCGGGCACTTCGAGCTCAAACAGCTTCGACACAAAGGTCGGGTGCGACCGCGACAGAATCACCTGTACGTCTTTCGGAGTTTTTCGCACTTCGACCAACAGTGCCTTCACGCGATCGCCGCGGCGGTAGGTTTCACGGGGGATCTGCTCCTGGATCGGCAGGATCGCCTCGGTCTTACCGAGATCCACGATGTAGTTGCGCCGCTCCTGGCCGATGATGATGCCGTTGATGAGGTCCCCCTGGCGGGTCGAGTACTCCTTCTGCACCGCCTCCCACTCGGCCTCGCGGACCTTCTGGCAGATCACCTGCTTGGCGGTCTGCGCGGCGATGCGGCCGAGCTCGTCCATATCAATGAGCGAACCAATTTCGTCGCCGACCTCCGCACCATCATCCACCTTGCGGGCTTCCGTGATTGAGATTTCGGCCTTGGGGTTCGTGACCGTCTCGACGATGGTCTTGAGCGAGACCACAGAAATCTCGCCCGTCTTGGCGTCGATCTCGACCTTCACGTTCTCGCCCTGGCCAAACCGCTTCTTGGCGGCCGTCTGGAGCGCCATTTCCACCGCGCCGAGAATCCGGGTCTTATCGATGCCCTTCTCGCGGCCGAGCTGATCGATGACTGCAATCAATTCTTTACCATTCATGGTCTCGTCCTCACTTGCTAATCACTGCGGTGCTGTCTCGTTCTCAAAACGTTACGTGCGGACGTCCTTCCGCAATTTGGTCCCACGTCAGGGGCACAAGCTGCTCCGTCTTCTTCTCCTCCACCGCGAGCGTGACCCCCTCGTCGCGCACCTCGCGCAGCGTGCCGATCACTCGCCACTGCCCGTTGATCGGGGTCCGGAGCTTAAGGTTGACCGGCGTGCCCAAGGCCCGATGGTACTGTTCGCGACGCTTGAAGGGCCGGTCGAGCCCCGGGGACGAAACTTCGAGCGTGTAGGCATGCGCGATCGGATCCTCGATGTCCAGCGCATGGCCCAGCGACACGTGCACCTGTTCGCATTCGTTCAGGCTCACGCCGCCCGGCGTGTCAAGGAAGACCCGGACCAGCGTCCGCTGCCCCTGGCCGACACATTCGACGTCCACCACGTGGACACCCAGCGCGCGGGCGATGGGATCGGCAATGGTCCGGACGCGCTCGGCAATGAACTGGGCCTCGCGCCCCCTGGCCCGATCGGCCGGCTCCTGCGTGCTCCAGCTCATCTGTGCGCTCGCCTCAAACAAAAAGTGGGCCAGAGGCCCACTTTCACGTGGCACAACCTACCATGTTGGGGGGATGAAGGCAAGCAGAGAAGGGGCGGCGCGCCGGGCCACTTCCGTGCCTTTCGAAGCGACCCTGTCGGGCGATCGCGGACAGACGCCTTTTGAAATTCCTTCCACCGTGATCGGCGATCACGGGGCGTCAGTCAGTTTCCACTCTCCTGCCCACGACCGCCGCGCCCCCCGGCTTCCTTGATCTTTTTTAACTGGCGCCTATCCAGTAAGACGTCTGAAACCGGCTTGGAGCTTCCGCGTAATAGCGCCCGGCGTGCCGGAGCCGATCGGTTGATTGTCTACGCGAATGACAGGGAGCACTTCGACGGTGGTGCCGCTGAGGAAGACTTCGTCAGCCTTGAGCAATTCACTTAGCGTGACGAAGCGCTCTTCGACGGGGATACCTTCCTTCCGGGCGAGCTCCAGCACGAGCGTCCGCGTGACGCCGGAGAGAATACGCTCGCCTTCCGGTGCTGTACTGACGCGGCCGGCCTGGACGATCATCACGTTGCTGACCGCGCCTTCGGTCACCTGGCCGTTTCGCACAAACAGGGCTTCGAAGGCGCCCGCCTGTTTAGCCTTCTGCCGGGCCATGACGTTGGGCAGCAAATTGACGCTTTTGATGTCGCAGCGGCCCCAGCGCCAGTCGTCCAAGGTCATGACGGAGACGCCGGATGTTTGAATGGCCGAATCCATCGGTTTCATTGCACGCACGGTTATGACGGCGGTCGGGTTCGCTGAGACCGGGAAAGCATGGTCGCGCGGCGCCGCCCCGCGTGTCAGTTGCAGGTAAACCTTGCTCTCAGGGTAGCCGGCGCGTGTGACGCCTTCCTGTACATAGGCCGCCCACTGTGAACGCGTCCAGAGCAGCGGCAGTTCGATGGCCTGCGCGCTGCGCTCCAGCCGGGCCAGGTGCGCATCGAGATGAAAGAGCATGCCGTGGTAGGTGCGGAGGACTTCGTAGATGCCGTCGCCGAACTGGAAGCCGCGGTCTTCCACAGAGACGGTCGCTTCCGCGAGCGGACTGAAGCGGCCGTTGACGAACCCAATGTCCGGCATGATTGCGCCTCTCGTCGCTCGTATCTCGTGAAGCGCGTGAAGGAAACTGCGCCTGCCTTACAAGCTCTGCTGCACGCGTCACGAACCGCGTGTCGAGCCGTCCGTCGCGGTGACGAGAAACACCCGGCGGTCTTCGGCAGTGAATTTCCAGCCCATGCGCTTTTCGAACAGAATCTTGTGCGCACCGGGGCCGAGTGCCCGGAAGGCGAAGACCCGCGTGCCGTTGTCCACAGCGTTATTTCCAGCTACGCGGTGATAGTCATCGCTGACCAGCGCTACGGCTGCCGTATCGTAGGTTGGCACCCACTGCTCGCCCCGTGTCCGGTCCTCCCACAATGTAATGGGAAAGGGCTGGCCGATTTGCACCGCCACGTGCTTTGTTTCTCCTGCGGGGCCATCTGATGCAGCCATCGCGTCGGCTCCGAGAGTTAATCCTGGACTCGGCGGCGGGGCCCGACGAAGACGTCGTGCTCCTTGACCTTCACTTCGTAGCTCCCCACGCAATTCCCACCGCCGTCGGAGGCCAGCCCGGTCCGTACGTCGAAGGCCAGATCGTGCCAGGGACAGGAGACCGTATGGCCCTTGAGCGTCCCTTCGGCGAGTGGCCCGCCCTGATGGGGGCAGATATTATAGACAGCGTAGAAGGTGCCGTTGACGTTGAAGATGGCAAGCTCGCGGCCGTTGACCGTGGCCACCTTGGCGGTGCCGACCGGAATTTCGTCCTCGCGCGCGATGCGCGTGAAGCCTTCCATCCCCACTGTCTTGGCAGATCCGCTCATAGGTCCAGCTTTAGCGTGAATTTCAATTCGGCCCCGGTCACCAGTTTTTCCTTCTGAATAAACCCCGCATCGGTCTCAATAATATACCGGGCATTGGTCGGCGGGGGCCCATACGTTGCACAGGGATCCGTTTCGCAGGGCGCCGCGCGCTCCACCAGATGTACCACATGCCGGCTCTCGTCCGCCCAGATCATGTCGACCGGGAACCGGAATCCCTTAGTCCAGACCTTGTGGCGATCCGACTGCTCGAAGATATACAGCATCCCAGAGGCCGGCGGCAACGCATCCCGAAAGGCCAGCCCGAAGAGAAGTTTCTCCGGCGTGTCGGCCACTTCTGTTTCCATCATGGTCCCGCTGGGAAAGGTGACTAGAATGGTATCAGCCTGCTTGGGGCTGGTCAGAAACCAGCTGGCTGTCAGCACGCCCACCGCCAGCACGATCAGCAGCACGATCCGACGCCGATCCGGCTTGCCTTCCTGCGGCCGTAAAATGTTCATAGAAATGAGTGGGATCGCCTTCTTTGCAAACTAGGCCCAATGGGGTATTTGGCTAGGTCTTCTGCCCGCTGCTCCGTGGTTGACTTGAAAAAGTGGCGCGGTCTAGAATGGCGCCCGTTGAGTAGATTGAATATCGGTTTGACGTCATTGTCAATACTGTTTGCGAAGGAGACTTTATCATGTCGCTACTGATTACGTCTGAATGCATCTCCTGCGGCGCCTGCGTGCCGGAGTGCCCTAACGAAGCCATCTTCGAAAGCCGCGCCGACGCCGAGGCCAAGGGGCACCATGTGGGCGAAGGTCAGGGCGACTATGTAATCACGCACGAGCGCTGCACCGAGTGCGTGGGCCACTTCGACGAGCCGCAGTGCGCAGCCGTCTGCCCGGTGGACAACTGCTGCATCTCCGACCCGGCTTATCCCGAGAAGACCGAGGTCCTGCTGGACAAGGCTAAGAAGCTGAACCCGGACAAGACCATTGATCCGGCCAAGGTCTGGAGCGGCGTCCGGAACTAATCGCTCCGATTTTGTCTGACCGTGAAACGCCCCGGCTCATACGAGCCGGGGCGTTTTTGTTTGCCCTTCGTCCACAGTCCCACGCCTCAGCCGCCAACAGGGTCCGCAAAAAGCAACAACGCCCTGCCTGCATTCAGCAGACAGGGCGTTGCCGTGACTCACCGTTAGGAACGGAACTACTTCAGCATCACCAGCCGCCCCCCGACATGGGCCGGATGCAGATGGCATTTATAATAGAGCACGTTGCCCGTCGTGGCGTAGAAGAGGTCGCTGGTCGGGATGCCGATGTACTTGCTCTCGCCCGGAGCCAGCACGACCTTCGCCTTCAGCACGGTCGGAGCGGCCTGGTTCTCATCCGCCGTGAACATAAAGCCATGCTCGACCATGCTGTTATTGGTCACCTTCATCAGGAAGGGCCGGCCCGGACGCACCTTGAAGTCCACCACGGCTGTTGGCGGATACCACACCTTCTTGCCGCGATCGCCTCCCAGCTCAAGCGCGAACAATTCCACGTCCACGTCCAACGACTTAAACGGCTGGCCAACCACCGAGCCGGTCTCCAGATCACCGATTTCCACACCGCCAGCCTGCAACGCGAACGCCGCTGATGCCCCGGCCATCACTAGCATGAGGCCGAAGAACACTGACACCATCATCTTGCCCATTGCCAACCTCCTTGCAATAAAAAGGCGGTGATTAATAGTGAAAAACGAAATCCTGAATCTAATTATGCGCGAGTTTCGTGGGGACAAGACACCCTGAAACCGCGGAACTTATAGCATAGGGCACAAAGGGAAGCAAGCAACTTTCTTTGCCCCGTCGCCCCCCCTCACGACCTCAAAAACAGGCCCTCGGTTGCGCTTTAGTGCGGGGCTCCGGCCCCT
Organism: Nitrospira sp.; assembly: GCA_016873435.1. NCBI lineage: Bacteria > Pseudomonadati > Nitrospirota > Nitrospiria > Nitrospirales > Nitrospiraceae > Nitrospira > Nitrospira sp. Next base: position 119,538 of record VGXF01000003.1, on the reverse strand, counting down.
CCTGGGCGGGGGGGCGCGCCGGTGCCCCCGATCAGCAGATCGTAGGGGGCATAGTCGTCCGTCAGGACCGTCCCGGCCGGCCAATCCTGCGTAATCCGGGTCGCCTGCAGTTCCTCCGCCTCGATCGGCAGGCGCCGCTGGAGCAGCAAGGCGCTGACCTTGGACTTGAGAGTCTCGGGGGCGAGGCGCTCCACCGGGGCGCCGGCAAAGAAAATGAGGTTTTCGGCCCTGGTCTGCGGCATCGTTTTCCACGGCCCTTTGACGCCATACGAGAGAATCGCGGGAAAGACCGTCTTCATAGTCGCCACCACGGATTGGGCCCGCAACTGGTCCGGCCCTTCGCCCGACGAGGCCAGATTCACAGCCAGCACCCCATCTGGATTCAAATGGGCGCGCAACTCTCGAAAAAACTCCTGTGTGGTCAGGTGAAACGGAATGAGGTGCCGCGCAAAGACGTCAAGCCAGATGACGTCGTAGGTGGCGGTCGCCCCGCGTAGAAACATCCGCGCGTCTTTCACGTAGACGTGATGCTGTGCTGGCGGTGCGTAGCCGAAATAGGTTGCGGCCGCCTGGACGACCGCGGGATCCACCTCCACCGTGTCCAGCTCCATCTCCGGCCAGTAGTGCGCCAGCCACTTGGCCAGCGAGCCGCCGCCATGGCCGAGGATCAGTCCCCGCTTCGGCTCGTGCGGTAGCGCCAGCGCCGTCATCATCATCTGGCTGTAGGGTAGGAACAGGGCGTTCGGATCCACCGTCCACATGACCGCGTGAAAGGTACGGTCGAGGATCAGGTAGCGGAAAACTTCGTCCTTGTCGTCCCGCACGCGCACTTGCTGATAGGGGCTGTCCTCCTGATGGATCGGCGTCGGGGGAATCAGTTTCTTGAGGTTCTCCGGCAGCGCCAGTCCCGGATGGGCTGCCAGCCAGAAGAGCAGCCCGAGGCCGCTTAGCACCGGCGCCGCCGCCCGCGCGCCGACCGACGCCTGCCAGCCCCAGAGCAGGCCGAGAACGATTTGCACGACACCCAGCAGCGCCACCATCGCCGCGCTGCCCAGCCAGGTCAACAGATAGAAGGCGGTCCCCCACGTGCCGACTAGACTGCCGACCGTGGAGACGGCAATCATCAAGCCAGTGTGGCGGCCGAGATGCCCCATGTCTGCAATGGAAAGCCGCAGCAGCGCCGGCAACACGCCACTCAACCCGAAGGCCGGTGGGGCCAGCAGCACGCTTGCGGCAAGGCACGGCCCCCAGCGTGGATCGTCGATCCAGCTCGCGAAGGTGAGCATCACCGGCTGTCCCGCCCAGGCCAGCAGTAACGTCCAGGCCCCGGCACCGAGCAAGAGCCCCGCCAGCACGACGGCGCCCTTGTGGCGGTCCGCCAGCCAGCCGCCCATCGCGTAGCCGCTGCTCATTGCGGCGAGGATCACGCCAATGAGCGCGCCCCAGACGAACAGCGAATTGCCGAAGACCGGCGCGAGCAGGCGGCTGCCGAGAATTTCCAGCGCCATGACGGCGGCGCCGCTTACGAAAGCGGTCGCAAAGAGCCAGAGGCGCGGGGACGTCGCGGATGAAGTCGCCATGCGTGAAGGAAACTCTGTCGCGGTGAGTTTAGTGCGGGCCCCAGTTTTTGAAATATCTCAGCAAATCCCGGACGGTCACGATTCCAACGATGCGTCCATCCTCCGTCACCCCCAGATGCCGGATACCTTTTTCAGCCATGAGATCGCTCGCGTCGTGCGCGGAGCGGTCCTGATCGATCGCGATGACCGGACTGCTCATGACCGACCGCACCGTCACCTGCGCGGGATTCAGATGGCTCGCCATGGCTTTGCGGACCAGATCCGTCTCGCTGATGATTCCTACGAACGTGCCGTGCTCCGCGACCAGAATCGCGCCGACCCGTGCATCCCGCATCCTGGCCGCAGCTTCGGCGAGCGTCGCCTCCGGACTAATGGACCGGGGGTTCCGCTTCATCATCACGGCCAGGGGCCGTATCATCGTGCCGCCTTGTGACGCCATGACGGACGCTCCTTCTGTGCGGGCAGTCTACTGAAGGCCGAAGAGCGAGTCAATTACGGGGACCGATGCCCTTCCTATCGGTGCCTGTCGCCAATCCATTCCTCTGTACCCTCCGTTCCATTGCGACAAACGTTCGTGCCTGATACGGCCTTGTGCTATAGTCGCCGGCAACCGATAACAATACATCGCACCGAACACCTTTGAGCTAGTTCCTAATTCTTCTAGGGCCGCCCCATGCACATTAGTGTAATCGGAACGGGCTACGTCGGACTGGTGACCGGAGCCTGCTTTGCCGAATTCGGTCTGAACGTGACCTGCATGGACGCCGACGCCAGGCGGATCGGCACGCTTGAAAAGGGCACGGTGCCCTTCTACGAGCCGGGCATCACGGAGCTGGTGTCCAAAGGCATTCGCGACGGCCGTCTGACGTTCACCACCGACATCGCCAAGGCGGTGGCCGAGGCCCTGGTCATCTTCATTGCCGTGGGCACGCCCTCGCGAGAGGACGGCTCCGCCGACCTCTCGTATGTCGAAAAAGTCGGCCTCGGGATCGCCGAGCACATGACCAGCTATAAGGTCATCGCCACCAAATCCACCGTCCCGGTCGGCACTGGAGAGAGGCTCCGTGAGGTCATCAAGAAGACCCAGAAGAAACCGGTTCGGTTCGACATCGTGTCAAATCCGGAGTTTTTGCGCGAAGGGTCGGCCATCGAGGACTTCATGCGGCCCAACCGCGTCGTCATCGGCGCCGACAGCTCCGAAGCCGTCGCGCTCATGAAGGCCCTGTACCGCCCGCTCTATTTAATCGAGACGCCCATCCTCATCACCGACCTCGCCTCCGCTGAGATGATCAAGTACGCCTCCAACACCTTCCTCGCCACGAAGGTGTCGTTCATCAACGAGATCGCAACCCTCTGCGAAAAGGTCGGGGCAGACGTGCAGACCGTGGCCAAGGGCATGGGGCTAGACCACCGTATCGGCTCGAAGTTTCTCCATGCGGGGCCCGGCTTCGGCGGCTCCTGCTTTCCGAAGGACGTGGCTGCGCTGATCCAGACCGGCGCCCGGCAGGGTTTGGAGATGCGGATCGCCAAGGCGGCCGCCGAGGTCAACACACTGCAGAAGAAGGCTATGGTTGGCAAGATCCGACAGGCGCTCGGAGGGCTCCAGGGCAAGACGGTCGGTGTGTTGGGCCTTTCGTTCAAGCCGAACACCAACGACCTGCGCGAAGCGCCGGCCTTGATGATCATCGAGGGGCTGCAACAGGAAGGCTGCGCAGTCCGGGTGTATGATCCCGCAGCGATGGAAGAAGGCACGAAGTTGCTGCCGACGATCACGCCTTGCGCCGACCCCTACGAAGTCGCCACGGGCAGCGACGCCCTCGTGATCATGACGGAATGGAATGAGTTTCGGAATCTGGAGTTCGATCGCCTCAAGGCACTGCTGCGCCAGCCGCTGCTCATCGACCTACGCAATGTCTATGAACCGGAGCGCGTGGCGGGAATGGGATTTCGCTATGTCGCGGTGGGACGCCCGGAGAGACTACCGAAATAAAGTACGCTGGGGGAACGTCGGGATCTGGCCCCGTGTTCCGACCGGGGATACGTACTGAATTCTCACGTCTGCTGCCCGATCTGCTTGACGACTTCCGCCGTCGTCGTCTTCGGCTTGTACCCCATCCGGTCCAGCACCTTCATGATACGAGTCTTGAGCCGGTCGTCCGCGCTCTCGAGTGCGATGGCCAGCGGCTCGACCGACGGCTTGCCGATCTTGCGGATGATTTCCGTGGCCGACTGCCGGAGCTCGTCTTCATCCGACACCAGGAGTCCCACCAGCGAGGGGACCGCCGCGCCCCCCAGCTTAATTAGCGAATCGTAGGCCCGCTGCCGCACGTCGCCTACCTCGTCGGTCAGCGCCTCCACCAGCGGCCCGACGGCACGCGCATCCTTTAGTTCGCCCAGCGACTCAGCCGCATATTTACGGTTTAGCCAGTGCGTATCCTTGAGATCCACCAGCATCGCGTCGGCCTTGGCGGTGTTTGGATCCTTCGCACGGATCTTAAAGCTCTTGGCGACACGCTTGCCGTTTTCCTCGACGACGCGGATCGTCGCCCCATCGCCCGGCTTGACCTTCTGAAGATCGGCGAGCGCTTCCTCGGCCACATCGAGCACGACGGTTTTGCCGTCATACGCCAGGAGCTCCACTTCAAGCTGCTTGGCGGCCGGGTTAACGGCGACGACTTTTTCCGTGACGAGATTAAACCCGTCTTGCTTGGCCCCGCCTTTCGGGCCAATCTGGATCAGCTTAACCGGTTGTTCTGGCGTTTCGTTTGCCATTGAGTAAATCCCTTCGCAAAGGTACTACTGTAGTACGTTTACTCCTTGCGTTTCCACCCCAAACTCGAAAGCGCGCCTTCGGCCGTTTCCTGCACCATCTCATTTTCGTCTTCCAACAAGGGCAGGAGGGGATCCACCGCCCGCTTGTCGCCCAGCCGGGCCAGCGACTCGGCCGCGTTACGCCGGACGAGCCAGTCCTCATCCTGAAGCGCCCCGACCAGCGAATCGAAGCTGCGCACGTCGCCGATTTTCCCCAGCGCCTCGGCCGCGTGGCGGCGCACCATCCAGTTGTTCCCGTTTAGGCCCTCGATCAGTGCCTCGACCGCGCGCACGTCGCCGATTTTCTTCAGCACGCGGGCCACATCCTCGCGCACGAGGCTGTCGTTGAGCGCGTCCACGAGCCCGGGCACCGCCCGCGGATCGCCGATGCGTTCCAATGCCCAGACCGCCGCGGTCCGCACCGCGCCGTCACGATCCTTCAAGGCCTTGATCAACGGCTCGACGCCGCGTGGATCTTTAAGTTTGCCCAAGGCCGAGGCTGCCTGCTCGCGCACAGACCATTCGTCTTCGTGCAGCGCTGCGATAATCGGCTCCACGGTCTCCGGGCCGATCCGCACGATCGCGCTCGTGATCGCCTCGCGGATGACCGCGTCCTCGTCCGTCAGCATATTAATGAGATGCGGTAGCGCCGGCATGCCAATCTGCGCCAAGCTCGCGATGGCGTGCCCGCGCAGGGCCTCATTCTCGTCCCGCAGGGCCGAGAGCAGCTGCTCGATCCGTTCCCGCTGTACTGCGTCGCTCATGTCTCCTCTCCTCCGCCCTCGCCAGCCTGGACCTCCGCCTGCATCGTCAGCGCGGCCAGCTTGTCCACGATCATTCCGGCATTGTACGCGACTAGCCCGTCCCGGTCCGTTTTCAATCGCTCAAAGAGATCCTGATAGGGCCGGAGCGTTTCCACGTCCTTGATCTTGGCCAGCGCCTCCATCGCGAAGACGCGCAGCGGCCGGATCGGAATCGCTTCGATATAGATCTCCAACGGCCGCGCGTCGCCGATCAGACCGAGCGCCTTGAGCGCCAGCTCCTTCACGCCCGTGTCCTTGTCCTTTCGGAGGCGTTCCATCAGCGGTTCCACCGACCGGAGGTCGGCAATCTTGCCCAGCAAATCCGCTGCCGCCTCACGGACCAACCAGTCGTCGTCCTCCAAATTTTCGATCAGGATATCCACGCTGGGCCGGCCGATCGGCAGTAGCTCGATCACCGTCGCCATGCGCGCCTCTTCCCGCTCGGCCGAGCCCTCGATGTTGCGCAGCATGGTGAAGACGCTCTCGATGCGGTCGCGGATCGCGCTGAGCTTTTTCAGTGTCCGCGTGGCCGGCTCGCGGAGCGCCGGATCCATCATCGCATCCACCAGTGCATCGGCCGACGTGGGCTCCAGCAGGTGGTCGAGCATCGCAACTGCTGTCTGCCGGACGGCCGGGTCGCCATGTTTGAGCATGGCGCAGACGGGGCCGACCGCGTTCGGCATGGCGCCGATCAGCTTTGTCACGATCTGGCGCGACCCCTCCTCCTGCGCGGACGAGAGGTCGTGCACCAGCGCCTCCGCCGCCGCCGCATCCAGCACGCCGGCCATTTGCTCAAGCGCGAGCGCCGCCGCCTTGCAGACCGTCTCATCTGGATCGCGCAGAAGCCCCACCAGCGGCACGCCGCCCTTCGGATCCTTCAAGCGTGCCAGCATGCCGGCGATCTCTACCTTTAAGGGAGGCGGCGCCGTGGCCAGTGCCTGGAGCAGAGCTACCACCGCCTTTGTGCCCCCCTGGACACAGGCTGCCATGGCGCGCATGCGTCGCCAGTCCTCCTCGTGGACCAGCTCGGGTATCAACGTTTCAATCGGCTCTTTGGCCATCGCCTGCCTACCTGGGGATTCTCAAAACCCACCTAGCGAATTCACGAGCTAGAACCCACTTGAGCGGCTAGAAACCTTTACACAGGATGCGCATGTTTTCTTGCATATGCATGTATTCTTGAAATAGATTCCGCCTAAATCCGGCCCTGCCTCCAGCCCAACTCTGTCAATGCTTCCTTGACGTGAAACAGAATATTGTCGTCCTGCTCGTGCTTTAAAACGGATAGGAGGGGCGGAATCGCGGCTTGGCCGAACGCCACTAGAGCCGCAGCGGCTTCCGCCCGCGTCACAGTATTTTTCAGCGCCGCCACAAGGACGGGAATGGTCGAGGCATCCCGAATTTGGCCGAGCGACTTGGTCGCCGCGGTTTGAACCGCCATCTCCTCTGTCCACTTGTCCCCGCAGCCGGTCACGACACGGCTCAGGTCTGGCTGGCTCGTGCCTTCCACCACGGCCACAAGAGCCGGCACCGCTTTCGCATCGCCGATCTTCCCCAGCGCCTCGGCCACGAGTGGGCGCAAGCCCGGCTCCTTCATCGCTGTTAGCAGAAACTCGACGGCGCTCACGTGGCCGATTTCGCCGAGCGCCCGCACGGCATCCTCCTTGAGCGACGAGTCGCGGTCGTTGAAGAGCAATTGGAGCAGCGCCGCGACGGCTTCCGGCGACTTGGTCTTACCCAATGCTTCGACCGCGTGGAGCCGCACCAGCCATTCCGCATGGCCGAGCGCCTCGACCAGCACCGGGAGCGCCGCCGGGCCGAGTCGGGCCAGCGCGGTGCCGGCCTCCTCGCGCACGGCCTTGACCTTGTCTTGCAACAGCGGGACAAGCGCCGGCACTGCGCGGGCCTCAGCGATGCGCCCCAGCGCCTTAGCGGCGTGCATGCGCACCACCCAATCGGCGCTGGCCAGCGACGCGATCAGTCCGTCCGCCACGCGCGCGTCGCCGATGGCCGAGAGGATCGCCGCGGCCGATTCCTGCACAATCAGATTGGCATCGCGCAGACAGGCCCCGAGCGACTCGACCGCCGGTGCGCCAAGGGCAGTCAGAGCGGCAATGGCCGCCTCCCGCACGGCACGATCGGAGTCTCGCAGGACAACGATCAACGGTTCCACCGCCCGGTGGTCGCGGAAGGAGCCCAGCCGCTGGGCCGCCTCTTCGCGGACCGCCCAGTCGCCGTCCTGCAACGCGGCAATCTGTTCGAGCACCGTGTCACCCATACCCATTTACTCCGCGCGCACTAAATCGGATTCAAACGGTAACACAGACTTTTTTAGGGGGTCAAACCAGAGGGGAAACCGGTCAGCGAGCGGGTTAGCAACCGCTAGACCCTGCCTTTTGGGATATCGCCTGTGGGGCCGAACCGTCCCGTGTCACCGAGGGGTTGATGGGTCCTGAGGTTGTCCGCGCGGCTCGAATCCACCACCCATTCTTCGTTGCCGGACGGTGGCTCCCAACCCAACTTCTTGAGTGTGTCGAGCGTGATCTGCTTGAGCGCGTCCACAGCCGTGAGGCGCGCCGTGGCAAACGACACGACTCGCTCCCCCTCCGATTCCACTTCCGAGGCCTTCGGATCGTGCAGAAACGCCACCAACGGCTCGATGGCCGTGTCGCCGATGAGCACGAGCGATGGTGCCGCCCGCTCCCTTAAGTTTTGATCCTTGAGCAGCATGATGAGATCGGGAATCACGCGGGGATCGCGAAAATGGCCCAGCGCCGTGGCGGCAGCCTCTTTAATAAATGCGTCTTCGCTCACGATGCAGCCAGGGGTCGGCGTACCATCCTGCCGAATACCCTTGCCCTTCAGCGCGTTCATCACCGCCGGCAGCGCGCGCGCATCGCCGATCATACCGAGCGACATGATCGCGTGCCGCTTCACTGCCCCGTCCTTCATGGCCTCGATCAGCGCATCGATCGCGCGCGGGCTGCCGATCATCCCCAGCGCGATCGTGGCATCCTCACGCACAGCCCGGTCGGAATCTTTCAACGCGGCGATCAGCGCGTCCACCACCTTGGCGTCTCTGGCCCAGGCACGGCCGATCTGGTAGTCGGTCGTCATCCCCCCCAGCGCGCGGGCGCCGTGGCAGCGGACAACGAAATCCTTGTCCTTAAAACACTCGATCAGCGGATCGATGGACGGCTCTCCGATAGCCACCAGTGCGGTGCCCGCCGTTTCGCGGACGATCTTGGAGGAATCGCGGAACAGCTTGATGAGCGCCGGGACGACCCTGGGGTCACCGATTTTCCCCAGCGCCTCGGCCGCCGCGCTCTTGACCGCCCCGTCGCGGTCGCGGCACACGGCGATCAACGCGTCCACCGCCCGGGCATCTTTCAACTCGCCACAGACCTTGGCCGCATGCTCGCGCACGCGCCATTTCTCGTCCTTGAGACAGGCGATCAGCTGGTCCACGGTGCCGCGGCCCAGGTGCGCCATGGACGCCACCGCCTCGTTGCGCACTTCCATGATCGGATCGTTAAAGAGCGTGATCAGCGCGGCCACCGCCTTCGGCCCGCCGATCTTCGCAACGCCCCAGCCCACATGCGCCCGCACCGCCCAGAAGTCGTCGCCGACGGCGTTCAGCAGAGCGTCGAGGGTTTTCGGGTCGGCACGTTCAGCGAGGGCCTTGGCGGCCTCCTCGCGAGTCGCGTCGTCCACGTCTTCGAGCGCTTCCAGGAGATCGTCAACGGATTGCGCCATGCCGAGCCTTACTGCGCGTCTTTGTAGTCGTAATCGCGCCGACCGCCGTATGGATACGTGCGGCTGCACTTGACCGTGAGCGTCTGCGTGTCGCGGCCCGCCACGCACTGGTCGAGGGACTTCGCAAAGTTCAGTTTGCCGTCCAGCGTGAGCTGGAAGGGAAAATCGAAGCTGAAGGTGCCGAACTTATAGGAGCCGGGCTTGAGCATCAGCGTCCGCTTGTCGGTGCTCTTGTAGGCGTCGGTGTAGTCCGGATCGAGCGTCAGGATTAGCGGTGTGATGCCTGGCACCTGCCACCTCGTCGGCGGATGGAGCGCCGTGGCGTCGAAGGTGATTTCATATTCCTTGAGATGCGCCGGAGGCGGCGCGGCCTCAGAGAGCACAGCTGGCGTCACCGCGAGCAGCGCAAAAAGACCCAGCGCCAGCTGGAATGCTTTAGTACCCATGGAGATTGATCGCTGGCGCGTTGTGGACGATCGCGCGGGGGGCACGGAAGATCTCCTCGATAGCGCGGCTCTGCCACTCCGTGTGGGTCTCCAGGCCGAAGGCGCGCATGACCGTGGCGCCCGTGTCCATGATCGAGACGGGCCCGGCGATCGTGTGGCCGGCCTTGACGTTCGCGCCGGAGACGATCCACGGCACCTGCGGCAGCGCCCCGTTGGCCGGGGCCGCGCCCATGCCGTTGAGTGCGGTCACGATCACCATCGTGTCGTCGAGCAGCTTGTACTGTTTATAGATGCCTAGAATGGCCCCAATTGCATCATCCACGTTCTTGGACGCATCCTTGTAGGCCCTGGACGTATAGCCCTGCTCCTCGCCAATCCGGCCCGCGTCGGGCAGGTGAACGATCAACAGATGCGGCAGCGCATACACATAATGATTGTAGCCGCCCTGCGAGCCCTTCTTGAAATATTCGCGGACATAGGAGACAACAGTCGCCGCTTTACACTCCGGTCGCAACTTCCCGCAGAGCTGATAGTCGATGAAGGACGCTGGCCGCGCGAGCTGGTAGAGTGCCTCGTCCATGAAGAAGACGGCCGTGTCCTTGCCGCCACCCAGGTCAATGTAGTCGAACATCGACGGGGACCGCGGATAGCCGCGGGCAAAATCGAAAGTCTCCCAGTCGATGCCATGCTGCTCGACCGGCAGGCCTAGGATCAGCGAGGCCATGGTCGGCAGGCGCAGCGGCGGATTCACCGCGGTCGCGGCCCAGGCCACCGCACCGGTCTGCACCAACTTGCTTATGACCGGCATGGCGTTGTTCTTCAGCGCGTCCTGGCCGAAGCCTTCGAGCACGAAGATGACCACGTGCTCGGGCTGCACGACCGCCGGTGGCGCGGCGGCCCCCGGCCCGGGCCCCGCCAACATGAAAGCTCCAATGAGTGCGAGGACGATGATTCGTTTTCGCATAACAGGGCTCACCGTAGCATGCAGTTTTCTGGCCAGTCAACTCCCCTAGCAATAAGTGGAATCCTTCTGCTAAAAGACCCTCCATGCCTGCCGGAAACAACTTCCAGCATTCGGAATACAGCCGCAAAGACCCGGGCGCGCGCGTGAACTACTGCGAGTTGGGCGCGAGCGCCCAGCCGGACTCGCCCGCCTGGCTCGATGCCATGGCCGAGCACGGGAAAAAACTGGCCGGCGCCGGCGTCCGGGCGGTCATCTTCCTGCACGGGACTCATTTGGGCACGGATCTCTTCGGCATGGGGCGGCTGGACCAGGTCGGCGGTCTCAAGCGCGGCTATTCGCGTGGCATTCCGGGCATGGAAGCACTGCTCGCGCTCATGCGCGAGGAGACCAACGGCGTCCCGGCCATGCCCGGCGGCGCCACGCCGCCCTATACAGACGACGAGACCACCCAAAAACTGCTCGATGAGCAGGCTGGCGACGCCGGTAATTTCACGAACGCCTATGTGGGGCTGTTCAAGAAGGCTCTCGCGCGCGACGCGGGGCGGCCGATTTTCTGTTCGCGCAGCCTCTGGTCCTGCGAGCACCACCATCTGGGGCGCGCCGGGGCCGCTGTGCGGCTGCTCCACCGGCTGCGCGCGCTGTGCACTGAACACGGGTTCGGTAGCGGCGATCGCCTCCTGATTCAGGCCCACGGCCAGGCGGGGTTGGTCCTGGCGCTACTGTCCAACCTCATGGCGCCAGGCAAGTCGACCATGCGCGACGCGATACTGACGCAGCTCAAGGTTATCATGCCGCACGACGAGATCGCCTTGCTCGAATCGCTTGGCCCGAGCGGCAGCCTGTTGAATGGCACAGCACTCGACATCATCACCTTCGGGACGCCGGTGCGCTACGGCTGGGATGTGTCCGGTATCGGCAGGCTGCTCCACGTCGTCAATCACCGCATGCTGCGGGCAGACGGCAAACGCTGGCTCGCGAAGATGGAATTGCCGCAGATCACAATGGAGATGCCTATCGCCTGGGGGGGCGATTACGTCCAGCAACTGGCCGTAGCCGGCAGCGATGCCATCACGGCTTCTGAGCAAAGCACCGCCGTCAACAAGGCGCTCTGGGAACTGCTGGAACCCTGGGACGGCTTCGAGCGCTGGCTGGAATGCGCGCGACGAACCACACGCTGCCAAAACGACGGACAGTGCCTGCTCGTGGATTACAAGGATTCGACTGGCTCCACCAGCGCGCGCGATCACCTGTTCGGCCACGCCGCCTACACGCGCACACACGCCATGCTCTTCAACACCGGCGAGATCGTCCGGGTGCTCTGCCCGGCGTAACGCCCCTAACTAGACTCCGTCCTTGAGGCAGGGGACGCCCGTTCCGCGACTACGGATGCGCTTCTCTCCAGTTCCTGCCAACGCCCAAATCCACCTTGAGCGGTACGGAGAGCCCCAGCTTCGCCCCCGTCGCTTCCATTTCCCCCTTCACCAGCGTCCTGGCCGTGGCCACGTCCTGTTCCGGCACGTCGAAGATGAGTTCGTCATGCACTTGGAGGATCATCTTGGTGGCCGGCAGGGCGGCGTGGAGCTTCTTGTGCACAGCGATCATGGCGACCTTGATGACGTCCGCCGCCGAGCCCTGGATCGGACTATTGACGGCTTGCCGTTCGCCATAATTCCGCTGCGCCGAGTCGGAGCCCTGCAATTCCGGAATCGGCCGCCGACGGCCCGCGATGGTCGTCGTGTAGCCCTGCCGTTTCGCCTCCTCAATTGTCCGGTTAATGAAGGCTTTCACGCCCGCGTACCGCTCAAAGTAGGTGTCGATGTATTTCTTTGCGTCGGCTTGCGAGACGCCGATGTTTGAGGCCAATCCAAACGGGCTGATGCCGTAGACGATGCCGAAGACGACGGTCTTAGCCACGCGCCGCATCTCCTTCGTGACTTTCTCGGGTGGCAGCTTGAAAATTTCGACCGCGGTCGCAGTGTGAATGTCCTCACCCTGCTCGAAGACTTTTTTCAATTTCGGATCGTTGGAGAGATGCGCCAGGATGCGCGGCTCGATCTGGCTGTAGTCCGCACAGAGCAGGGTGTGGCCTGTAGCGGCGATGAAGGCCTCGCGGATACGAAAGCCGTGTTCGCCCTTGATCGGGATATTTTGCAGATTTGGCTCCGTGGAGGAAAGCCGTCCGGTCGCCGCGACAGTTTGGTTCAATGACGTGTGCAGGCGGCTCGTTTCCGGATTGACCAATTCGGGCAGCGCATCCACGTAGGTGGACTTGAGCTTGCTGAGCGAACGATAATTTAAAATCCGGGCGGGCAGCTCGTGCTGTGGCGCCAGTTGCGTGAGCGTGTCCTCGTCCGTCGAATAGCCGGTCTTGGTTTTGCGAAGCGGTTTCAATCCGAGTTTTTCAAACAGCACGGTGGCGAGCTGCTTGGGCGAATTGACGTTGAACTCCTGGCCCGCGAGCCGCGTGATATTCTCCATCATCTGCTCCAGCTCGTGCTCCAGCTCCTTGCCCTGCGCGTGGAGAGTTTCAATATCAAGGCCGAAGCCGTTACGCTCGATCTCGGCCAGCACCGGCACCAGTGGCATCTCGATGGTTTCAAACAGGCCCAGACTTCCCTGGTCCTCCAGCTTTGCCTTCAAGACGGGCACCAGTCGGCAGATGACTGCGGCCGCTTCCGCCGCTGATTCAGGGGATACGCCGTCGTCTTCGCTTCCAAAGAGGTCGGTCGGTTTCTCTTTCTTGTTTGTCTGCCCGCTCACAAATTGATAGCCCAACAGTTCCGCGGCAACAGTTTCGAGCGAATGGTCCCGCTTGTTGGGATTGAGCAGGTAGGCCGCGAGCATCGTATCGAAGGCCGGCTCGACTGTGTCCACGCCGCGGCGGTGCAGGGCCAGCAGCGTCCGCTTGAGATCGTGCGCCGCCTTGACCGTTTTATGGTCCGCCAATAAATCCTTGAGTGGCCCAGAGAGTCGCGGCGCGAAGGCCGCGTGGTCATCCGGCGTGGCGAGGGCTAGGCCGCCCGGCGTCGCGCTGCCCCCCGTGCTCTGCGGCGCGACAAAGAGACCAACCAGCCTGTCCTTTGCGGCGCGGTCGACCACGCGCTTGGCTGATTTGTCGTCTTTGAGGAGTTCAGTTTCAACAGCAACCGGCTCGCCGGATGGAGTCGAGTCCGATGCCGTCTGGATGGTCTTGAGCAGCTTGGTGAATTCCAGCTCGCGCAGGAGCGGCGCCAGCCGTTCCGGATCGGGCGGATGTGTGTGGAAAACTTTGGCATCAAACGTGATCGGGCTGTCCGTCTGGATGGTGGCGAGCTTGCGGCTCAGGCGCGCCTGTTCGGCCTGTTCCTTGAGCAGCATCTGCGTCCGGGGCGGCTTCACGTCATCCACGTGTTCCAACACATTCTCGATCGTGTGAAATTCGGCGATGAGCTTCAGGGCCGTCTTCTCGCCGATGCCTTTCACACCTGGAATATTGTCGGTCGTGTCGCCCATGAGGCCCATGACCTCAACCACACGCGCGGGCTCGACACCGAACTTCGCACGGCACTCCGCTTCGCCGAGCCACCGGTCCTTGACCGGATCGTAGATGCGGACGGCGTCGGTGACAAGTTGGAACATGTCCTTGTCACCGGTGACGATGACGACCTCGAAGCCGGCCGCCGCGGCCTGCGTCGCCAGCGTGCCGATCAGATCGTCCGCCTCATAGCCTTGCTTCCTGACGACCGGGATGCCGAACGCCTCGACCATTTGATGAATATACGGGACCTGCGCCTGCATGCCGTCGGGCATGGGCGGGCGATGCGCCTTGTACTCCTTGTACGCCTCGTGGCGATGCGTGGGGCCCTTCTCATCGAAGGTGATGGCGAGGCAGTCCGGCTTACGCTCGCGCAGGATCTTCATGAGCATCGTCGTGAAGCCGTAGACCGCATTGGTCGGTAGGCCCTTGGAATTGGACAGCGCGGGCAGCGCGAAGAAGGCGCGGTAGATGTAGGTGCTGCCGTCGATCAGGTAGCAGGTGCGGCGTGACGTGGCGGGCGGGGCAGCCATGGGGCTTATGAATCGTCCTGCACGGTGAGCGGCGGCTTCTGGTGCCTGGCGCGCAGGGCATTGATCGCGTTGAGCACTGTCGGCTGGCCGACAATTTTGCGCTCGCAATAGCGCTTGCCGGGGAAATCCATGAGCGAGATGCCGAGCAGGATCGTGAGGATGCCCTGCCCTGGCAAAAAGAGGAGCGCGATTCCGACCAGAAGAAACACGAGGCCGGCGAAATTTTTCAGGATGAAGCCGCTGGTGCGCACGACAGGATGATAACCAGACATCCAGGGCCGTGGGTGGCGCTCATCGAAATAGTGTGGCGGCAAGCGGATGAGGATAGCGGGGATGGCGATGAGCGTGCCAACAAAAAAGATGACGGAGGAGACGCCAAGCCCGGTCATCAATTCTTTTGTCAGGAACGGCTGAATCTGGGCCAGCAGGGCGTCCATTGGCCTATCGTAACAAGGCGCTGGGGATCAGGTAAAGACCGCTTTCCGCCGGACGGAGGTTGCGCTATACTCGGCGCACACGGGTTCGGAGGCCCGCCATGACCCACCCCTCTCGCCGTGCCCGGATGTTCCTGCCCGCAGCCCTGTTAATTGCTCTGGCCTGGGCACTGCCCGCTCCAGCCACCGAGCCGGCTTCGGATTACCACGTCGAGGTGTCGAAAAAGGGACTCGGCAAGGAGGCGGTAATCACGAAGGGCCCCAAGGAATGGTTCATGATGATTGAGGTCACGCCGGAGAACACGGTCATCATCCGGCAAGAAAAGCTCAAGGACGTTTTCATCGTCGACGAGAGCGAGACACACGACCGCGCTATGACGGCCGACGAGGTCAACGCAGCGATCGACGCCTTCGTATCCAGCGTGACCACGCAGGGCAAATTGAAGAAGAGATGAGCGGACGCTGCGCTTGTCCCACCAGCAGACGGGCGCTATAATCCGCCACCTGTGAGCAACCCGGCATGAGCCAGAAACACCGCTTCATCATCTTCGCGCATAATTCCTCGTACGATGCCCTGCATCAGGTGGCTACCCTCGGCCTCACGGCAGCGGCCATGGGTAAGCAGGTCACTGTCGTGCTGATGTTCTGGGCGATCAAGAAACTGTCCGACGGGCGGCTCGACGAGCTGAACTTTTCCCCCGAGCACCACGTGGACGGCCAGGCCGTGGCGCGACTGCTCAAGGAAAAGAACGTGCCGAAGATTTCCGAGATGTTCGCGGAGGCAAAGCAGGTTGGGCATTTCCGCATCGTGGCCTGTAGCGCGGGGCTGGAATACATGGGCGTGGACGAGGGCGTGGTCAAGAAGAACGTGGATGAAGTGATGGGCCTGCCTGCTATTTTAAATCTCACTGCCGACGCGGAGACGACGCTGTTTATCTAAGCCCCTCACTCGTATCCCGTCGTTGGTATGGTACAGAAACGCCCCTTTTGCCCCGGCGCTTCACAAGATTTGTGGCACGCTTAACGTGATTTCGTGACGCCGACGCGGTCACAGTATTGCGTCAGCTTGCACTTGCTGCACCAGGGCGAGACCGGCTGGCAGAGATTTTGCCCGTAGGGCACGAGCAGATCGTTGTAGGTGATCCAGTATTGCTTCGGCAGTTTCGTGCGCAGGGCCTCTTCCGTTTCTTCCGGCGTCTTTGTCTTCACATAGCCCCAGCGGTTGCTGATCCGGTGCACATGGATGTCCACGCAGATGCCAGGCTTGCCGTAGCCGACCGTGACCGTCAGGTTGGCCGTTTTCCGCCCCACCCCATTCAGGGTCAATAGCTCCTCGAGCGTATCCGGCGTACGGCCATCGTAGACGTCTAGAATGCGCCGGCAGATGTCGTGAATCTGTTTCGCCTTGTTGCGGTAGAACCCGACGGGGAAAATGGCTTTCTCGATAGTCCTGACCGGCAGGGTGAGTAATGTGCGCGGCGTGCGGGCCAGCTTGAAGAGCCGCGCGCTGGCTTCCGCCGTCGTCTTATCCTTGGTACGGAGGCTCAGGACGCAGGCAATGAGGACACAAAAGGGGTCGCGCGACTGTTTGGCCACAACCCCCACTATGGGCTCCTGCCACTGCGCGATTTCCTTGCGGAGAATCCTGATCGCAGGGTGGATTTCGAGCGGGCGCATCGCGCGTTAGGTACGGGGACGGCTGTCAGGAGTTAAGAGAGTCGGAGGGGCAAACGACCGACTAGTCCATCCGCCGCTTCGAGAGCCACTTCTGCCGGCGGCGCTGTGCCTCGCGCTGCTTGGCTTTCTTACGGACACTGGGCTTCTCGTAATACCGGCGCCGCTTCAGCTCGCGGAAGAGCCCCTCGCCCGCCAGCTTCTTCTTGGCGACCTTGAGGGCCTTTTCGACATTGTTGTTAAAAACTTTAATTTCCATTGTTCTGTGCGCCCCGTTCCTCTGGAATTTGGATTCCTAACGGGCCGGAGTCTACCACAGCGCTTCGACCGCCTACAAGCTTTTCGGCGGATCAGAATCCGGCCTGTTCGAGCCTTGTTTCGAGTGTTGAGGACGGCTCCAGCGAGGCGATCGCGATGCCGGCGGCCCGGGCCTGTTCCATCGCCCGCCGGGGCACAAGACCGATCAACTCGCTGCCCGTTATTCGAACCCCCCGCTGCTCGGCTTCCCGGCACACCGCCTCGAAGGCAACGTGGACCGGTGTCTCGTCAATATTGACCAAGTTCATCGCCACCTGCACCTGGCTGCGGCCGGACAGCGGCACGCCGATGGCTTTGACGGACGGCAGGCCGCCGCTCGACTGACGAACAGCCCTGGCAATTGCCTTGGCGACAGCCAGATCGTTGGTAGCGAGCCCCACGTTGAAGGCGACCAGGATACCCCGGACTCCGACAATCGTGACGCCGGCGGTCTGATGGGGTGTGGCCGGACCAAAGTCCGACGCCCAGTTGGAGTCACAGGCCATGCGGGCGGTGAGATGCTCCAGGCCGCCGCGGCGGATCTCTGCCAGATTGGCCCTCAGAGGATTCGTCGCAGCGGCTTCATAGAGGATCACCGGAATCTTGAGCTCCTCGCCGATGCGTTTGCCGACCTGCTTGACCAGCGACACACACTCGTCCATCGTCACGCCGCGCAGCGGCACGAAGGGAATCACGTCCGTTGCGCCCACGCGCGGATGCACGCCCGTGTGCGTACGCAGGTCGATGCGCGCCGCGGCACCCACAGTGGCACGGAAGGCTGCTTCCCCGACCGCGTCCGGCGCGCCGGCAAAGGTCAGCACGCAGCGGTGGTGGTCGGCATCGCGGGTGTGATCGAGCAGCCGCACGCCAGGGACAGCCTGCACGGCATCGATCAACGCGCGGATGACGGTGTCCTTGCGCCCTTCGCTGAAATTGGGGACACATTCGACGAGGGGGCTGAACATGACGGCATGCTACGGGCGCGAAAGGGACGGGTCAAGCTGCAGGAGGAAAGCACCCGCTCAGCGTGCCAAGCCCGCGAGTGCGCAGGTGGGACAGCCTTCGGCCAGACAACGCCAGCCGTCGCCGTGCGCAGCCCCAGCGCGCGTGGCGTTATCCGTCGGGCAGTACCGGTGCCGCCAGGCTTTTTCGATCTCCGACGCCTCCTGCGCCGAGTGGGTCTCGATGCACCAGAAATACCGGTAATCGCTCTGCCGCGCGAAGCGCCCGAGCGTCCCCGCGAGATCGTCAGAGGTGGCGCCGACATAGTCGGCCGTCCGCCCGTTGCGGGATAGGATGAAGGTACCGGTTGATAGCGCACTCACGAACAGATGCGCGTACTTGAGGAGAACGGGGCCGAGCATAGAGGGCTTCGTGGTACGCGTCACGTCCAGCCTACTCACGACGGCGCGGACGACGCAGGTGCCATGCGCACGATATCGACCTGTGAAAGCGTGGCCAGCAGCATGACGGGATTCGGGATCGTTATTTCGGCTGGCACGTAGATCACTGCGCGGCGCGCCTGCACGCGCACCATGGTGCGCTGCACGGCGCGGATGTCCTCCATCGACAGCAGCGCCTGTTCGCGGCCGCAGACCACGATGCGCTCCAACGAGGAGGCCACGAGCACACCCTCTGGCTCACCGCTGCCCTGATTCAAGATCGGTAGCAGCGTGGATTCACCGGCCCGAGCGACAGCCTGGTAGGCAACCTTAGAGACGTATTCGTTCACGACGAGACCGCGACTGCCCATGCGTCCACCTCCTAGTTGCAATGACGGTGCGGACGGAGACCGCGCAATGATTGCCGAGGAAAGCGCACGAATCGAGTGGCGAAGAAATGTCCGGTACCGCGATGCGGCCCGTGGAGGGCGGTTGAGCTTGACCGTTCCTGGCATCGCACCTCCTCGAGCCCTCCCGCTGTTTGGGGGACTCACAATGGGGGCGCTACACTCTTCAGTTCGGCCTACTTCAGGGATACTTGGGGTGAACTACATAGCAAACCCTCGTAGGGGTGTCAACAAAAAACCACAATATGGGGTATACACAGAGCATTGAGCCCGCCACAGCTTGTGACGGGAAGGAAGAAAAAAATAGGGCCGCTGAAACAGCGCTTCACCGGCCCCATCCTGTCGCGAACAGATCGTATTACTTGGTTTTTTTGACAAAAGCTTTGAAGATCGGTCCGTCGTTGCCCGTGGCTTCTTCAAGCCCGACCATTTCATGGCCGGTCGTCACGCACCAGGCTGGCATGTCCTTCTTGATGCCCTCGTCGTCGGACACCACTTCCAGCACCTGCCCGATCGTCAGCTCCTTGATTTTCTTGGAGGTCATGATGATCGGCATGGGGCAGAAGTAGCCCAGTGTGTCGAGCTGCACATCGGAACGAATCATGTGCGTGTTCTCCGCGGACTCAGATGAACAAATTGACGCTACCCTGGCGGGCCTCAGCAAGATAGGTGCTGACTCCGGCAAGCTGGTCCACACCTTCGATCAGCGTGTCCTTGGTCACGCCCATCATGCCCATCGTGGTCGTGCAGGCGATGAACTTCACACCTAGGTCCAACGCCGTCTCGCGCAACTCCGGAATGCCCGGCATTCGGTTTTGCTCCATGACACGTTTCATCATGCTCGTGCCCAAGCCCCCGAAGTGGAACCGCGAGAGCGGCAGGCGGCCGGCCCCGCCCTTGTTCAAGAACCCGAACATCCGGCGCAGTAGGTCCTTGGCACCGCTCGTCGCGCCCTCCTTGCGGATGACGTTGAGCCCCCAGAAGGTGAAGAACATCGTAACGGTCATGCCCATCGCCGCCGCGCCGGTGGCGATGATGAAGGCCGCCATGACGCGGTCGAAGTCCCCGCTCAGGACGACGATCGTCACCCGCTCCGTTTTGCTGTTCCGCAGTTCCGCCAGCGCTACCGCCGGCTCGAGTTTTGTGGGATCCACCGGATTGACCTCACGGGTCCTGGGCGCACGCGAAAGTCACTATAGGCTGCGTTTCTTCGGACTGTCAATCCTGAGCAAGCCCGCCTATTGAGCGGATTGTGGACAAAGCCCTTCTGCGCGAATTATGCGTGAGCGTGCCGTTACGCCGATTTTCCCCCACTAGCACTCCGATCGCCCGCCAGATCGGATTGCGGGCCCCCCGCAGCGACAAGACGTCGCCTTCCTCCAGGATAAGATTTTCCTTCAGATTGGAGTCGGTCGAGCCGCACCGCGTCCGCGCGATTACCGAGGGCCCGGTGCACGGGCGAATCGACAACTGTCTAATGCGCCAGCCCCCCGCGGGGGGATCGGCCTCGATGCAGCAGGTCTCCCCCTGCACGTCCGTGAGCGTCCCGCCGCAGCAGCGCATAGCCGTCCTTCCGGATCTGCTCCGCCTTCTGCGCGATCACCGCCAGCGGCATCTTGTAAGTCTGCAGCACCAGCGCGAAGATTTCGATCGACGCTTCAAACTCCTCTGGCACGACCTCGTCGGCCCCTAATTGATGGAGGTCGTCCATTTCGCGGAGATACCGCGTGCGTACGACGATGTGAATCGTGGGATTGAGCCCCCGCGCAATAGGCACGATGTGCCGGGCCGCGGAGGGATCCGAGATAGCGACCACCAGCACGCGGGCGTCGCCGATCCGCACGTGATGGAGCACGCCGGGGCTGGTCGCGTCGCCGTAGATGATTTTTGCACCGGTCTGCGCCTCGCGCCGGACGATCTCGCTGTCGAGGTCAAGCGCCACGTAGGGAATGTCGGTCTCTTTCAGCACGCGGACGAGGTTGCGCCCACTCAATCCGTACCCCAGCACGATCACGTGGTCGCGGATCTTGAGTTCGCCCGGCGCCGCCTGCGTCTGATGCGCGATCGTCCGGTCAGCAGACCACTGCCGTAGCCACTGGATCGCCTCGGCCTTTCGCGCGACATAGGGCGCCCCCTGCATCAGAAAGGGCGTGATCACCATAGTCAAAACCGACACGACGAGAAAAACCTGATAGGGCTCGCCCGTCAGCAGACCGATCCGTTCGCCCTGTTGCGCCACGACAAAACTGAATTCCCCGACCTGCGCCAGCGCGATGCCACTCAGAATGCCGACGCGCGGCGGATAGCCCGAGGCCACCACGGGAATCGCGCCGGTCACAAACTTGCCGACAAGCACCGCGCCGACCAGCGCGGCCACGAGAACCGGATGGGCCAGCAACGTGCGGACATCCATCAGCATGCCGATGGAGACGAAAAAGAGGCTGTTGAAACTGTCCCGGAACGGTAGCACCTCCGCCAGCGCCTGATGGCTGTATTCGGACTCGGAGATGACTAGCCCGGCGATGAAGGCACCCAGTGCAAGCGACAGGCCGCTCAACGCCGTCAGCCACGCGATGCCCAGGCAGAGCACGATAGTCGTCAGGAGAAACAGCTCGCGGCTCCGGTGGCGTACGATCTGCTCGAGCAGTTTCGGCACCACGAACCAAGACACCGCCATCAGTGCGCCAACGAGTACGACCGACTTGCCGAGCGGCAGCAGGATCTCGGGCCGCAGACTGTTGCCCGAATTGGCGAGCAGCGGCAGCAGGAGTATCATCGGCACGACGGCGAGGTCCTGGAAAATCAGAATGCCGACCGTGGCGCGGCCATGCAATGTGTCGCTCTCGCCGCGCTCCGCCAGGGCCTTGAGCACGATGGCCGTGCTGCTCAAGGACAGGAGGCAGCCCCACAAGAGCGCCTGCTGCACCGGCAGGCCCACGGCGATGCCCACGGCGGCGGCCAGTAGGAGCGACCCCGTGACTTGCAGCGGCCCCCCGATCAGCAGCAGGCGGCGCGCCGCGGTCAGATGCGCGAGCGAAAACTCCACACCGATCGTGAACAGCAGCAGGACGACACCGATCTCGGCTAGGACCTTGACCTGCTCGATGTCGGAGACGAGATTGAGCCCATGGGGGCCGATGAGTGCCCCCGCCGCCAGAAATCCGGCGATCGGAGGCAGACGGAATTGATAAAAAACGAAGACGATTCCGATCGAGATCGCGAAGATGACTAGGAGATCGGTCAGAATTCCGACGTCAGTCACGGCCCCTCCGTAGGCTCAGGACTATACACCATCTCCTTGTCACTCCGAAATTCGCCGTGCTACCTTCACCCCATGCCGTTCCGCGTGATCATCTTCGATTTTAACGGTGTGATCGCCGACGACGAAACGTCCCATTTCCTCATGTTTCAGCAGGCACTTCGAGAAGAGGGCCTGCCACTGACTAGAGACGACTACTATGGCACCTACCTCGGGATGGACGAGCGCAACTGCCTGACTGCGCTGTTGAAGAAAGCCGGACGCACGGACCCGACACTCGCGCAGCGCATTCACGACCGCAAAGTGGCACTGTTCAGAGCCTACACGGCCTCGCACCCACCCGTCTTGTTCTCCGGTGTGGTGAACTTCGTACTGGAAGCAAAGAGGCGATACCGGATTGCCGTCGCCTCAGGCGGCAACCGTGACCAGGTCGCGGCGGCCCTCAAGGACACCCCGATCGAGCGGGCCTTCCCGTTGATCGTGACCGCCGAGGATACACCCATCGGCAAACCCGACCCACACATCTATCGCCTGACGCTCGAGAAATTGACCGCGCTCGCTCCACCACCAGAGCCTCTACTGAAGGCGGCCGAGTGTCTGGTGATCGAAGATTCGCTGGCCGGCATTCAATCGGCGAAGGCAGCTGGCATGAAGGTCCTCGGCTTGGCCACCACCTACCCGCCCGAGAAATTGCAGGGTGCCGACGCAGTCTATCCCAATCTGACCGCTGTCAGCCCGGCGGAACTCGACCGGTTGTGTGGAAACTAGCGGCTAGACCTTGTAGTAGGAACGGTACCACTCGACGAACCGTTTGATCCCAACTTCGAGCGGCGTAGCCGGCTTGAAGCCAACATCGTTGATCAGATCCTGCACGTCGGCATAGGTCGCCGGCACATCACCGGGCTGGATCGGCAGGAACCGCTGCTTCGCGGTCTTTCCAAGCGCCCGCCCCAGCACCTCGATCATCCGCAACAGTTCGACCGGCTGATGGTTACCGATGTTGTAGAGCCGCCAGGGCGCCGCGCTGGTCGCGGCGTTCGGCTGTCCGCCGGACCAGGTCGGATCGGGCATGGCCGGACGGTCCAGCACCCGAACTACACCCTCAACAATGTCATCAATGTAGGTAAAGTCGCGCTGCATCTTTCCATGGTTGAACACCTCGATCGGCTTGCCCGCGAGAATCGCCTTCGTGAACAGGAATAACGCCATGTCGGGGCGTCCCCAAGGCCCGTAGACGGTGAAAAACCGCAAACCGGTGCAGGGAATCTGATAGAGATGCGCGTAGGCGTGGGCCATGAGCTCGGTGGCCTTCTTTGTCGCCGCGTAAAGCGAGATCGGATGGTCCACGTTATCGTGCACCGAAAAGGGCATGCGCGTGTTCGCTCCGTAGACCGAGCTGGTCGAGGCATAGACCAGATGTTCAACCTTCGCGTGCCGGCAGCCTTCCAGTACGTTTAGAAATCCGACGACGTTGCTGTCCGTGTAGGCGTGGGGGCGCACAAGCGAGTAGCGCACACCAGCTTGCGCTGCCAGATGCACAACGCGGCGGAACCCGTGCGCCTTGAACAGCGCCGCCATTTTTTTCCGGTCGCCGAGGTCCAGCTTGACGAACCGGAACGCCGGGAACGATTTGAGCTGCGCGAGCCGCGCCTTCTTGAGCCGCACGTCGTAATAGCTGTTGAGGTTGTCGAGGCCGAGCACGGCGCCCCCGCACTCGAGCAGGCGGCGCGCGACGTGGTAGCCGATGAACCCGGCGGCGCCGGTGACCAGAATGGGCGGAGCGGCTTTCGTCACCATCAGCGCCTCCCCGGGCCCGGTTTCATGAACGGCGGATCGCCGCAGTCCAATCGGTAGAGCGAAAGCGGCGACAGCGCATCAGCTTCGGACACGACCTCGGTGCCACCATCAGCCTGCGTGCGGAAAATATCCAGTGCCTGTGTGTAGTGATAGCCGCAGCCCTTCGGGGCCAGCAGGTCCTTGAGTTGCTCCGGCCGTTCCCAATGTGCCGTCAGCAGCGCCGTGCGCGCCGGATTTCGCTGGCTGAACATGAACGAGAGGTGGTCCGGATACCAGTCTGCCCCGCCAGTGGCATAGGAGACAAAGAGTTTTGCCTGCGCGGCAGCGGCCAGTTCAGACAAATAGGTGTTCGTGAGATAGCCGTTCTCCCCGGTTTCGAGCCAGCGGCCCGGATGGGAGAGGCAGGCATGCGCCGCATGAGTGCGCAGTTCCAATAATTGCTGCTGCGAAGCGAAAAGCGTGGATACCGGGCCGTATGTCTTCACCAGATCGCCCATTACACCCTCTTTCACAACCGATTTGCCGTCGTTGGTCGGCCCGCTGTCAACGTGGACGAGCGTGTTCCGACCGCGGTCGTTGATCAAATAACAGTTGCGGGGCATGGCGAGGTCGCAGGGATCCTCGCCATAAAACGGCACCGAGACGACCGCGCCTCCATCGAACGACCAGCTCTCCCCATGCGCCAGTTCGACGATCTGGCCGAAACCCAGCTCGCGCAGCAGCGCTGGATAATCAAAAAAAAGTGCAGTGCGGTTGCGCTTGCTCGGAATGACGACAGGGACGTCCTTGGGCAGATGCAGCAGCGTGCGCGGGTCCACGTGGTCGTCGTGGTCGTGCGTGAGAAAAATCGCGGCGGGGCGCGGCAGCAGCCGGCCCCAAAGGGACGGCACGGGCGATTCCGCGAGCCATGGCAGCAGCCACGGATCGAACAAAAAAAACCGGTCCGCTTGCCGGTACATCAAGGCCGCGTGGCCCAGATGGACCATGTCCTGATCGCGCGTCCGTTCCAGCCATCGGTCCCGCACGGTCATCTTCGCGGAGAAACTCAGGCACTCGTGCTTGTGCAGCACTTCCATCAACTGGGTCAGGAGCCGCGCGCCTTCGCGGCCCGAGGCCAGCGCGATAGTCTTCAGTTCTGCCGCGCGGTGCGTGCCGTCCAGGTAACCCAGAAATTTCCCCGTCGTGGGCGCGAGCGGCCGTTCGAACCCAATGGGGATCTTCTGCCGCGCGACCGCGTGAAAGACGTGCAGGCCCATATAGGTCATCGTGGCTGATTTGGTTGGATCCTTCGCGAAGTCCCACTGAAAAGTGCCGTCGGGCTTGCGCCCGCACTGGATGTGCTGCTGGAGGTGCGGCCGCGAGTTCACGAGTTCGGCATAGGCATCCTCCACTCGGGCCCGGCGCGCCGGCTCATCCAGGGGGGCACGGTGCGAAAACACGTCGCCGATGATCGTATCGATTCCGCTCTGCAACAGATTGTGCGCTTCGTGCAGCGCAGCCACGACGGCCGGATCCACGCCGCCGACGTAGGGGAAGGGGCCGGGATCGTCCGGACTCTCCAGTTGAATCCAGACCCACGGCGCAAGGCCGACGCACTGGTCGCTCTTGAAAGAATCCCAGACGCTCATGGCTTGGCTACTCAGTCTTGAAGGTTTGCTTGCTGATGGTGGGTTCGTAGAGGACCTGCACGACGGTGCCATCCGGATCAGTCATGTAAAACGAATAGCTGCCGTCTCGATGGTGCTGCGGTTGCTTGACGATCGGGGCGCCGAACCGCACGGCCTGTTTCAACAGACGGTCCACCGAGGCCGGCGACTCCATGATGAATCCGAGATGGTCCAGCCAGTGATGCTCTACCGCACGATGCGCGGCAATCTCGGCAGCCGGAATCTGATGCAACGCGAGGTTGTCGACGCCCGAGCTCAGATAGACGTTATCCGGGTCCGGTTCCCAGACAGTGCGCATATCGAAAAGTTCTTCGTAAAATTTCCGCGAGCGTGGCAGGTCTGTGACCTTCAAGGCCAGATGCCGCATGCCCCGGATACCTGCCTCCGCCATGACGTAATTCCCTCGCCCAATTGTTATATGATGCGGGTCGAATGGCGTCAACCGGAAACGTTATGGTACCATCTGCTCAAGATTGATTCACGCAACAGGAGTCCCATGCACGCATCGTTGTTGATTCTTCTCATGCTGTTGCTCAGTGGACCATCTCCCGCGCAGGCTGCGCAACCGGCCAGCAAAGACGGGGCCCCGATGGTCCTGGTGCCAGCGGGTCCCTTCCCCATGGGCGTGCCCCACGGGGACCGTGACGGTGGGCGCGACGAGTACCCGCGCCATACGGTCGAGCTCGACGCCTTTTACATCGACGCCTACGAAGTGAACAACGCACGCTACCTGGAATTTGTGAAGGCGACCGGCCACCGCATCCCGCTGCACCCGACCAATCCCGCACGCACGCTGTGGAAGGACAGCCGGGTGTCGCCCGCTGTCGCCGAGCGGCCCGCGGTCAATGTGGACTGGCACGACGCCGCCGCCTACTGCAAGTGGGCCGGCAAACGGCTGCCGACGGAAGCCGAATGGGAGAAGGCCGCCAAGGGCACCGAGGACCGGCGATTTCCCTGGGGCAATGTCGAGCCGACCCCGAAGCATCTGAATTTCAACCAGCAGTGGATCGGCGAAAAGACCCTCATGCCCGTCGGCAGCTACGAGGCAGGCAAGAGCCCCTACGGCGCCTACGACATGGCGGGCAACGTCTGGGAATGGGTCGCCGACTGGTACGAAGACCGCTACTACGAAAAAAGCCCGGCCAAAAATCCGCCTGGCCCTGCCACCGGCACGGACAAGGTGCTGCGCAGTTCCGGCTGGGCCGTCGAGACACCACTGGTCCGCATCTTCACGCGCGTCAAGAGCACCCCGACGATCCGCAACGAATCCACCGGCTTCCGCTGCGCAATCGACGCAGCGCAATGAGCGCGAAGGGTTTTGAGGACCTGACCGTCGCGTCCTTCGAAAGCCGCCTGGCCACCGAGATGACGGGACTCATCGAACGCCAGGGGGGCCGCCCGATGGTTGCGCCCGCGCTGCGCGAGGTGCCGCTGGAGGACAACCCCGACGCGCTCGAGTTCGGCGAGCGTTTGCTGAACGGCCACGTCGACATGCTGATCCTCTTGACCGGCGCAGGCTTCGAAACCCTTCTGAGGGTCCTGCAAACGCGCCACTCGCTCGACACGATCAAAGCAGCCCTCGGCCAGATCACGCTGGTGGCGCGCGGGCCGAAACCTGCCGCCGTGTTGAAGAGCCTTGGCCTGACGCGCCAACTCACCGTGCCGGAACCGAACACCTGGCGGGATCTGTTGAAAATGCTCGACGAGAACCAGCCCGTGCGGGGCCTGCGCGTGGCGCTGCAGGAATACGGCTCAACCAATGTCGAGCTGCTGGAGCAATTACGCGAACGGGGGGCGACGGTGATCCGCGTCCCCGTCTACAAGTGGGCGCTGCCGGACAATCTGGACCGGCTGCACGACGCCCTGACGGCCATCATGGCCGGCCAGGTGGACATCGCGCTACTCACGAACGCCGTACAGGTGGACCACGTGATGCAGGTGCTGGAAAAGGACGGCAACATCGACCGCTTCAAACACGCCCTCAGACGCGTGGTCGTCGCCTCGGTGGGGCCGGTCGTCAGTGAACGGCTCCGGCAATACGGCTGGCCCGTGGATGTCGAGCCGTCCCACCCCAAAATGGGCACGCTCGTCAAGGAAGTCAGCGAGCAGGCCCGCATCCTGCTCAAACAGAAACGGTCAGCGTAAACCCACCGCCTGAGGACCGACCGGCTGCTCGGCCGCCTTTACGTCCCGCGCGCAGCGGAATCCTAGCCAGTTCATCTTCGTAGTTGGCTCCGTGCCGTTGCGCTGCGCCACGCGCACGCTGGGTGTGCTGTCGATCCAGCCGCCGCCGCGGAAGGCCCGCTGCGTCCCCTTCTCGGGTCCCTTCGGATTTTTGTCCGGCGCCGTTTTGTAATACTCCTTGTCGTACCAGTCGGCCACCCACTCGGCGACGTTGCCTGCCATCTGGTGCGCGCCGTAGGGGCTGAGGGCGTTCTCGTACTTGTCCACGGATATGATCGGCGGATAGAGCATCAGGCGCTCCGGGCGGTCGCGGACCGGTCCGGACAGGCCGCCGCGGCCGAAGTTGGCGCGCGAGAGACCGGCCGGCTGGTCGCCCCAGGGATAGATGCGCCCGTCTTCCCCGCGCGCGGCCTTTTCCCATTCAGCTTCTGTGGGCAGCCGTTTCCCGGCCCAGGTGCAGTAGTCGGTCGCCTCCTGCCAGGACACGTGCATGACGGGATGGTTCACCATCGTGTCCTGGAAATTACCCCCGTCGTAGCGCCAGTCGATCAAGGGTGCGCGGGCCGTCGCCAGGACGAACTTCAAGAACTGCACGGTGGTCACTTCGTGTTTGTCGATCTCGTAGGCGTCGAGATGGACCGTATGCTGGGGCATTTCGGTCAGATAGGCCTTCGGATCTACCTTCTTGTCGCTCCCCATCAGAAACGGCCCGGCCGGGACCAGCACCATCTCGTCGTGCGACGGCAGCTTGATCCGCTCCGCCGCCAGCCTTTTCCCCTCCGGCGTCCACTCAATCGTCATGTCCGCCACATCCAGCGCCCAGACGGCACCGGTGACCCCCCCCATCATCAGAAGAACCATGTGTGCGACAAACCTTTTCACCGACACCCCTCTTGAAAAAAATGGATACGCGCTGGAAAGGGAATACGAATTTACATCGTCTGCCAGGGCGGCTTTCTCTCCGTGCCCTTGTCGAACTCCTCAAGGGGTTGAAAATTCAGCGGCAGTTGAAACATGGAGTCCGATACAGCGCGCAATTTCACGTGGCGGTATTCGACGATCCAGTTTCCGTCCTGCCTGGCCAGCTTCAGCGGAAAACGAATGTCCGTCGCTAACCATTGATAATAGATGGCCGTCCGGTCGCCCTGTTGGACTGTGATCTGGTACAGCGTCGTGGGGTGTCCGTCCAGCGTTTCCGTGCCGATCTCCTCCCGCGTGATCTCGCCCTCCAGCCGTTCCGCCACTTTTGGGGCCTGCTCCGGATCGTAGGGCAGCGTCTTGAAATGCTTCATGCGCGAGAGCAGCAGCCACATCACCTGCTTGTCCTTGCGCACGATCGTGATGTTGACCGGTCCTGGATCGTAGTGCTCCAGCCGCCACATCTCGTCCCGGTAGTAGATGTTGGCCGTGCGGTTGCGCCCGTTGATCTTGGTGATCTGGTCGGCCGTGAACTCTAGCGCCGCAGCGCCGGAGGCATCCACGAACCAGAGCAGACCGGCGACACCCATGCAAACAAAATGTTTCATAGGTCCCAGTGTACAAAGACGTTCCAGCCTCCGGCAAGGGCGGTCGATTGACTCGACAAGTTCTGACTCGTCAAACGGATGACGGCCCTCTTGAGGGGGGCTAGACTCCGAAATGGAGGCCGCGCATTCCCAGCACCTTGTCGGACAGGATGAGGACCGGATCGATTGGCGCGCAGGGCTCGGGCAGGGACTCGATAAACGCGGGGCGTTCGTGATCGTCCCCGCCGTCTCCTGTTCAGGTCGTCCACCGCAAGGTGGTCTTTTCCGGGATCGGGTGCGCGGGCGCCGCAGCGCCTGCCAGGCACTCCTGATGGTATTTTCGCAACTGCCGGAACCAGACGACCAGTTGGTCTGGCTCAAGATTCAATAGCATCCCGCCCTCCTTCCCACCGAAGCCCTGCTCCTGCAGTTCCAGCACCTCGCGGTCCTGGCCAATCGTCGTTGCCATCGTGCGGCGGGCAAACCAACCGATCGGGACCCAGCGGAGAAAATTCCAGCCGACGCTGATATCCAGTCGACTCGTCCTATCAGTCAGCGGCGTCGCGATCAGCATCACGGACGCAAACCGATTGCCCATTTCCCATTTCTCGAAATGGATGCCGGGCAGGACAAAATCCACCGTCGCTGTGGCGGAACCGAGATTCGGCGAGAGAAACCGGAAAATGAACGTGTCCGGCAGCAGCACGTTGTGCGACACGGTGCGGAAACCCAACGGCAGCCGGGTGAAGACCTTCTCCTTTTTCTTCGCCACCTGCTGCTGACGGAAATATTTGTTGTGGACAAATGGCACGTGCGCCGGATCTGCCAGACTGTCCACGGTGAAATTCCACCGGGCCTTCACGACGGCGGATTGTCGCACCGACACCAACGGGCTACCATCGGGCGGCGTGGGCAGCGTCGGCGGCGGGGCAGTTGGTTTGGGACAGCGGTCGTTGCCGACGTAAACCCAGATCCATCCGTCGCGTTCGTCGACCGGGAACGTCTGTACGCAGGCCGAGGCCGGCGACGGATGCGCCGCGCCGGAGAGTGCCGGTACTTCCACGCAGGCGCCTCCGCCGTCGAACCGCCACCCATGGAACCGGCAGCGAAGCGTATCACCCTCTTGCCAGCCCGACGATAATGGGACGCCCTTGTGCGAGCAGCGGTCGTCGAGCGCGCGCACGCGGCCCGCCGCATCGCGGAAGAGGACCAGCGGCCGGTTGCAGAGCATGGCCGCGACGGGGCGGCCCGTTTGCACTGCCTGGCTCTCGCACGCCACGTACCAGAAGCCTTCGATCATCGTCTTACCGGGCCTTGGCCTTGATGCATTCGATGTCGAGCTGGATCGTCACGTCCTCGCCCACGGCCACACCGCCCGTGTCGAGCGTCTTGTTCCAGACCATGCCGAAATCCTTGCGGTTGATCTTCCCGGTCGCCGCGAAGCCCGCGCGGGTGTTGCCCCAGGGGTCCTTGCTGACACCATTGAACGTCCCCGACAGCGTGATTTCCCTCGTGACGCCTCGCAGCGTCAGGTCGCCGACGGCCGTATACCTGTCACCAGCCGTCTGATAGGTTTTCATTTTGAAAGTGATGGTCGGAAACTGCTCGACATCAAAAAAGTCTGGAGCGCGCAGATGGCTATCGCGCTTTTGATGATTCGTATTGATCGAGGCCGTCTTGATCGTCGCCTCGATGGTTTTGAACTGCCGGGCTTCTGCGTCCATCTCGACGACGCCAGTTGCTTCCATGAACCGTCCAGTCGTCTTCGACACCACCATGTGCGCCACGCTGAAGCCGATGGTCGAATGGTCCATGTCCACGTCGTAGCGGGCCATCTCGGCCTCTGCCGTGACGGCCCACAGGCCGACCAGCATGCCAGCCAGGAGTCCGATCTGTCCCATGCGTATCATCTGTCCCGCCCTCCGTTTCTTCCGTGTCCCGTGCCGCTTCGCGCTTGCAACTGTGCGCAGCATAGCAAGCTCCCCGAGGCTGTGCCATAGTAAATTACCAGTGGGCATGACGGTTGAGTGTCTTTAAGGACGCACGATCTTTCCTGATCCCTCGCGAATCAGTCTAGCTGGACCCCCTGCAACGGCAAGAAGAAGTCGGTTGCGAACCGGGCTATTCCCGGACGGCCCTGGCGCGCTTCTGGAGATAGGCGTTGCGGACGGTGCTGTAGAAATCCACGGTCGCCTCCTCCATGCTTTCGAAGGTCTCGAGATTGAGCGACCGGTAGTTGACAAGCTCTTCGAAGGTGCGGCCGAGCTGGAGGATGGTCGTCGTGTCGCGATTCTTGTGCGGGATGGCCGAGGGCCAGTGGTCCACCTCGAACGTGGGCAGCAGGAAATAGTTCACGGGGTTCGCCCCGAAATCAAGAAGATAGCCGAAGAAGTCCCGCAGCGTGAACGGCGGGAGTAGCGGCAGCACCAGATAGGGTCCCGGTGGCACGCCGTAGGCGCCGAGGGTCTGCCCGGCATCCTCCTGGGGAGGCTTATCGATCTCGAGCCAGTGCAGGGCCGGATCGAAGAACCCGGCCAACCCGATGACGTCGTTGATCACAAGCCGGCCGAGTTCGATACCGGCCTCCTTAATTTTGAATTGGAGCAGATTGTTAATGAAGCGCGGCCCGAAGTGGATATTGTTGTAATAGAAGTTGCTGATCCCCTTCTGCAGTGCGTTGGGCATGATCTTGTCATAGACCTTCGCCGCTGGCTTGAGCGCGTACTTGTCGAATTTCCGGTTGAACTCGAACATGGCCGAGTTGAAGCCTTCCCAGGGATCGGCGCCCGTCTCGTCGGTGACCTCCCCTTTCTTGGCGAAGGGATCGTAGAATTCGTCGGTGTCCTTGTCCTTTTGGGATATCTCGGACGGATTGACCGCCGGTGGCTCGGAAGGCGCCGGGTCGGGCGCCGCGATGATCGCATCAGGAGGAGCGTCCTGAGCCGGCGCGGCATTTCCCGCTGGCGCGTCGGCCGGTTCCCCCGCTGGCGCAGGCACCGAACCCGGCAACTCGATAGGCGCCGGGTCGGCCAGCGGCGCGGTCAGATCGGTCGAGGCGCTGGGAAGACCCTCTGAGAGCGCGGCG
The DNA here is from genome assembly GCA_016873435.1 of Nitrospira sp. Lineage (NCBI taxonomy): Bacteria > Pseudomonadati > Nitrospirota > Nitrospiria > Nitrospirales > Nitrospiraceae > Nitrospira > Nitrospira sp. The sequence goes on along the minus strand of VGXF01000003.1, from coordinate 87,440 downwards.
CAGCCCTGGGCCGCCGCTAGAGCGAGCCCCAGCAGGACTACTCGCAGAATGTCGGGCCTGTTCATATTGTGATGGGCGCGCGATAAATGGTCGCGCACTGTACCAGAATTCACTCGGTGGAACCAAGTGTCAGGGTGGCTCAGCGGGCGCCCCCGCTCTCAACCGTCTCGGCCGTTGCCCCTACGCGCGCACCGTAAGGGAGAGTCTGCGTCGGCTCACGCGCTTACGGCTTAGATACGCCCTCCCCGAGCTGCACCGCCCCCTGCACCCTCTCCCAGTCAAAGGTGAACGGCTCAGACACCATTGCCGGCAGCGTCTTAAGTTCGGCCCGCAGCCGTTCGGCGCGGTGCGTGCTCATCGGATGCGTGGAGAGCATTTCGACGCGGTTCTTTTCCTTCTCCGAGTGCGCCAGCCGCTCGAAGAACGTGATCATCCCCTCCGGCTCAATCTTTGCCTTGTGCACAAGCCGCACCCCCGTGAGGTCCGCCTCCGTCTCCTGATCCCGATTGTATTTGAGCGTGAGGATCTCGACGCCCAACTGCTTCACCAGCCCGATCAGGCCTTGTTGATCCCCCATCACGATGGCGGCTACCGCCATGACGCCGAGCGTTTTGACGATCCGCTCCATGCCGTGCCGCTGGAGCACATGGTTGATCTCGTGCCCAAGCACCCCAGCGACTTCTTCCGGTGACTTGGCATCTTGCAACAGACCTGTGAACACGACGACATACCCGCCGGGCAGCGCGAAGGCGTTGACGACCGGTTCTTTCACGATCCAGACCTGAAATTTGTACGGGCTACTGGGAATCTGCTCGGTCAGCCGTTTCGTGATTTCCTGCACCGCCTCGACTGCGGGGCCCTCCGTCAGGATCGTGCGCCCCGCCAGCGCTTCGTGCAGCGCCGATTCACCGAGTTGCTGCTCCCAGTCGACGGGAATGCGCGCGACGGTCTGTTCAACCAGGATATCGGAACCGAACCAGAGACCGAGCAGGACCGCCAGTACAGCGCCCCCCGACGCCAGCAGCACCGTACGACGGCTCGTCCGCGTGGAGCGGACAGACTGTGCGGCCTGGTTCAGCTGCGCCGTGAGTTCCGGCGGCGCGGCCTCCCGAAACGCCGTGATGGTCGCGATGTCCTTGATATAGAGCGTGCGGTCTGTGGCCCCGTCGTTCCATTTCACGATGAGCTGATCGTGGTCAAATCCGCCAGCTTCCATGGTCAGCGACGAAAAAGCGACCGCCGCCGGGGCAGCAGCGTCGGAGAGGCGCACGGTCAGCCCTGCTGGCGAGATGGCGACACGACACGGCACTCCGCTACCGGGGAGATCGGAACCGAAACAGAGGGCGTTGGGACTAGTCGTCATGGCAAGTTGCGGGTAAGGCTGAGACTCCGTGCCGCGGGCCGGATTTGAGTTTTCCTCGACCTGAGCCTCAACCTCAATCGCAATCTTCCTATTCGGACGCGGCGGGGATGAACTGGCGGAGCCAGGCGCCGAAGCCCCGCGGATTGCGTGTCTGGATATACACAAGACCGGGACCGCGAAACCGACAGACGAAGCCCTCGCCGGACGTGAAACTGGAAATCCATCCGGAGGACGCTTTTTCGATGGAGTAGGACGTCGTGCCGCTCCAAGCGACCAAGTGCGAATTGTCCACGATGTATTCCTGCCCCGGCTTGAGCTCGATCTTATGGATCGCGCCGAAGCTGTTCAGGATCAGTGCGCCTGTCCCGCTGATCTTCAGGATGAAAAACCCCTCGCCGCCAAGCAGACCACGGCTCAAAGACTGCACCTTACTCTCGATGTTCACGGTTGCGGCGCCGCCAAGAAAGCCGTCCTTTTGCACCAGATAGTCGTTCACGCCGTCCAGTTCGATGATGACGAGCTCGCCCGGTACGGTCGGCGCGAGCAGTGCCTCGCCGGGGCCGCGCGTCGCCTTTAACGTCTGGAAGAAAAAATGCTCGCCGGAGAGAACGCGGCGGGACAGCGCGCTCAGAAATCCGCCCTCGACCTTGCTCTCGACGTCAAGCGTCGGTGACATGGCCACCATCGCGCCCGACTCGGCCTTGCAGCTTTCCCCCTGCGCCAGCTCCACGCGCGCGACGGGAAAGGCGCCCGGATAGAGAATTTCGCTTTTCATGCGTCTAGTCCTCCCTCTCTCGAGCCATGACAGAATGATTGTGTTTAAACCGTCGTGGGGAGTCAAGGCCAGGAGACAGCCGATCTAGGCGGATCGCCGCCGGGCCAGCAGGTTCAGCCAGCGCCCCTTCCGCTCCCTGCCCGTCACCGTTTTCAGCGTAATGATCTCCCAGCCAGCTCGCCGAAACGCCCGCGCCAACTCGTCTTTAGACCAACGGGAAAAATAGCGTCCCGGAATCCAGCCCCTGCGCAGACAGCCGGCCGCCCGCCCGTGCGCAACCGTCGCAGCCAGCCAGCCACCCGGCGGCACTAGCGCGCCAAGATCGCGAAAAAGCCGGCGTGCAGCCGGTTTGGGCAGATGGATCAGAGACGCGGCCGCCCACACGGCGTCGAAAGATCGTACCCGAAACGGCAAGCGGCGCATATCGGCCTGCACGAGCGGAAGCCGATGGGCCCGCCGGCGCGCGAACTCCAGCAATGGTCTCGTGCGGTCGAGGCCGACCACACGGTGCCGCCGCGAGGCCAGATACCGGGCATCTTGGCCGGCGCCGCACCCCAGATCGAGGACGAGGGACCCTTGAGGAAGCTGTTTGAGCCAGTCGCGCAATAACGGAGGCAGTTTATACGTTCGCCGGCCCCAGCGACGGAGAAAGTCCTCCGCGTGTGCCGAATAGGCGCGCGCGGTTTGTTCCACCACATCCGCACGACGGCGGACAGTCACGGTTTGGATGCAGGTTCGATTTTGAGGATCTTGACGTCGAAAACGAGATTTTTACCGGCCAGCCGATGGTTGGCATCCATGACGACGGTGTCATTGGTGATTTCGACGACTTTCAGCGGCTGGCGGCCGGACGGTCGCGCCAGCACGTCGCCAACCTTCACCGTGGGCGGAACTTTTTGTCTGGGCACCCGCAGCTGGTTGGAGGCATCATATTCGCCGTAGGCCAGCGCCGCCGGCACCTCGACGTGCTTCTTCTCACCGGCTTTCATCCCCTCGATAGCCCTCTCCAGGCCAGGCACGAGATGCTGCGAGCCCTGCACGAAGGTCAGCGGCTTCTGCCCGACGTTGGACTCCATTTTCGTGCCGTCGGCCAGAAACATTGTGTACTCCAGTGACACGGAGAGGCCGTCGGCCACGACGACGTCGGCCGCGGAGGCGGACAACGCGTGTAGGCCAAGCAGCAGCCCGGCAAGCAACATTGTACGGAGAAGATGGAACATACCTCTGCAACTCCGGAGGATAGGAACGAGGCCGCCAGGAGGCGGCTCCGTCGAGTCATCGTGCGACTGAACCTACCAGCGGTCGCGGCCGCCGCCCCCGCCGAATCCACCTCGACCGCCGCCGCCACCAGCCCGAGGCTCCTGGGGACGCGCTTCGTTGACCGTCAGCGTCCGCCCGCCCAGTTGCGTGGCGTTGAGCGCCGCGATGGCCGCCTTGACCTCTTCATCCGTCGTCATTTCGACGAAGCCGAAGCCGCGCGACTTCCCCGTAAATTTGTCCATGATGATCCGGGCCGACTGAACCGCGCCGTGCGCAGAGAAGAGCTCGCTCAGTTCCTGCTCGGTGGTGGAATAGGGCAACCCACCCACGTAAATTTTAGAACCCATGCGGGGTCCTCCTTAGCATGATGTCTTGGCTCGAGAACGACACAGGGAGGAATCAGCCGAAGGCGCATCAATAGGCGACCTGGTCAGACTTCCGTCACATTCCCGGGCGCAACGACACACAACTCAACGGGCCTTCTCTCTAATTCGCTCCACCGCCAGGCCCCGACCGCGAAGCGGCAAAACGGTAGCACGGTGCCAAAACGAAAGCAAGATACCCGTCCAGCCTGCCGGCCTTTACCACACCTGCACGATGACACATTTAAGATAGCGCGTTTCCGGCATCGCCGCCAGCACGGGATGGTCGCGCGCCTGGGAACGCCGCTCGATGAGACGCAGCGTCCGCTTCGCGTCGTGCGCCGCCTCCTGCACCATCTGCCAGAACGCATCTTCGCTCACGTGGTGCGAGCAGGAGCAGGTCGCCAGAAATCCGCGCGGCTTCACCAATTTCAATGCCCGCAGATTGATCTGCTTATACCCGGCCAGTGCCTGCGGCACAGACTGTTTCGTCCGCGCGAAGGACGGTGGATCGAGAATGACCAGATTGAAGCGGTCGCCCTTGCGTTCAAGCCTGCGCAGTTCGTCGAAGGCGTCCGCTTGGCGGTAGTCGCAGCGTCCCGCCATGCCGTTGCGCTCTGCATGGGCGCGGGCCTTCGTAATAACCTCGCCGCTCACGTCTAGCCCGAGCACCGAGACGGCCCCGCGCAACGCGGCGTGGATGCCGAAAGCGCCGGTGTGGCAGAAGGCTTCCAGTACCGTGGCGCCTTCGGCCAACGACGCCACTGCGAGCCGGTTTTCCCGCTGGTCGCAGAACCAGCCGGTCTTCTGTCCGCGTTCGATGTCCACCGTGAACCACGCCGGGCCTTCTTGAATGTCGATTGTCGTTAGGCCGCCGCCGCGCAGAAATCCTGTTCCTTCCGGCAGGCCTTCAAGCGAGCGCGCATGAACGTCATTGCGCAGATAGACCGCGCGGGCGCCGGTTTCTGCCAACAGTAGATCGGCTAGCAGTTCCTGCCGCCGGTCCATGCCGAACGAGAGGGCCTGCATGACCAGCACGTCCCCGTAGCAATCCACGATCAACCCCGGCAGCAGATCGCTCTCTCCGTGGATCAGCCGGTAGGCCGTTGTGTCGGCCACGATGCGACGGCGCAGGGCCGCTGCCTCCGCGATGCGTGCGGCCCAGAATGCTTTGTCAATCGGCTCGGTTTGTCCGGTCAGCAGGCGGACGCGTATTTTCGAGTGCGGATTGAAGAAGCCCCGCCCGACGAACCGGCCCGACGCGGTGCAGACGTCCACCAGATCACCGGCCGCCGGCGCGCCATCCACCGACTCGATGAGCCCGGCATAGAGCCAGAGATAGCCGGGAGGGAGCGTCCGCTCGCGCCCCCGCACGAGGCATACGCGGCCGGACACTTGTTTGGTGGGAATGGTCATGAGAATTGGCGCTCGCTCATGGGCAAATTTACTTTGAAATCGTGATCCGCGGCGTGCCCTCGCGGGGGCTGTCGATGATCGTCATCTGATAGAAGAGGGGCCATGAGTTGGCGCGCCGGGCGATTCCGCAGACTTGCAGGCCCTCGTTCGTGACGGAATAAAACTCCCGTGCGGCTGGATCAAACGAGCGGCGGCGAGCAGCGGTACCTCCGACGTCACAATCGTCAGTGCGTGGACGGGAGTCTCCAGCCCCGGCGGCGTCCGTTTGTGGCCGCCACATCCATCGGCAGTGTAGTGGGCAGGTTATGAGGCCTGCACCTGCGGAATCTCATGCCACCTGGTGGTATATGCCGGGGAGCGCCTCGCAAATCGTGTTCGCCAGCGTCGGGTCAGCCCTGCGGCGGCAAATCGAACCGTGTCTGCGCCTTGGCGGGTGTTCACTGCGTCTACGGCTCTCATCAGCCGTGTGGATCGTTCCCGATCGGTACACTCAAACAGGTTCGCCTGTACCTGGCCAACCGGGACTAGTCCCAACAGCATCACGCCGGCCTTCTTGTACCGATAGCCGTCACGGTAGATAGATTCCACGCTCTTCAAGGCCAGATGCAACAAGTCGGTGGTTACATCGGTGGCCACCGGCAATCTGAGTGTCAGGGCGTTACTGTACTGCGACTCATCCGTGAACGGATTGGTCGTCAAGAACACGGTCAGGGCGGCAGCCGCCAAGTGCTCTCCCCGTAGCTTTTCAGCCGCCCGGGCAGTATAGGCTGCCACGGCCTCCCGCATCTCAGCCAACGTCGTCACCGGCCGGCCGAACGACCGAGAACAGGTAATACCCTGCTTGGGGGGCGGGCACTGCTCGAGGGGGAGGCAGGAAGTCCCGCGCAGCTCCTGGACGGTCCTGAGCCCGACCACCCCCATTTGTTTGCGGATCCAGTGATCGTCTGCTCCCCGCAGGCCCAGGGCGGTCGTGATCCCCTGGCGCTTTAGCCTCCGCGCATGGGCCGCCCCGATACCCCACACGTCCTCGACCGGCACCCGGGCCAGGAGACTATCTCGATCGGGCCAGGTTGTCAGGTCGAACACGCCGGCTGATTCCGTGGCCTGCTTGGCGTGGCGGTTGGCGATCTTGGCCAAGGTCTTGGTCTCAGCGATCCCGACCGAGACGGGAATGCCGGTCCACTGCTTCACGGTCGCACTGACCCGGCGCCCGTAGTCAGTGAGGCTGGTGCGGGTGAATCCTGAGAGATTGAGGAAGGCTTCGTCGATCGAGTAGACCTCGACCTCGGGGCTGAACTGTTGCAGGGTCTCTATCACTCGCTGGGACATGTCGCCGTAGAGGGCATAGTTCGAGGAGAACACTTGGACGTCGTGCCGGCGAATAAGCGGCTGGTACTTGAAGACCGGCGCGCCCATCGGAATGCCTAGGGCCTTGGCCTCGTTCGACCGGGCAACTACGATTCCATCATTGTTCCCGAGCACGAGTACGGGCTTCCCAGCGAGCTTGAGGTTAAACACCCGCTCGCAGGACACGTAGAAGTTGTTGCAGTCGACCAGGGCAACGACGGGCATAGCGCCTCAGAGAGGGTGGATGACGTTCGTGACAATCCCCCATATCTCAAAGGACTGCTGCTCGGAAACCTCTACCGGCTCATAGTTCTTGTTGGCCGGAAGCAGCCGGAGCTTCCCATTTCTTTTTTCAAGTTGTTTGACGGTCGGCTCGCTATCCACTACCGCGATCACGATGTTGCCGTCCTTGGGGTCCAGTGACCTGTCTACAATCAAAATGTCGCCCGAATGAATGCCCTTCTCAATCATGGAATCGCCGGTGACCCGGACAAAGAACGTGGCGGCGGGATGCTTAACAAGGTACTGGTTCAGGTCGAGCTTGCCCTCCATGTAGTCACCAGCCGGCGAGGGAAAACCAGCAGGTACCCGCTCCAGAAAGACTGGAAGCTGACAGACTGTTGAGAGATCGGGGCTGTAGACGACGTCAACCTTGGTGGTCATGGCAAGAACCTCTTTGGGAACGCGAGTAGTGTAACTGAACAGGAGCGGCTTGAAAAGCCTAGCCGGGCTCCACGCCTTGGAAGAGGTCACTGTGGGGGGTATTGGCGATTTTGCACATGGCACAGGTCTCCATTTCGTAAAAACTTGGATGCCGAGTTCGTCGACCGGCCCCCGTCGGCACCGGAAAGCTGACAGACCGCCTCAACGACATCGCCGTTAAGATAAAGAAATTCTGGATACTTCTCCGCGCTGCGCTTACATCGCCTGCGTATAGGCATTGTAGTGTGCCACTTTCCCACCTGGCTGCTTGTCAGAGGCTATAGGTACTTGCTTGAAGCGATCGAGACGCTGGGGGCCGGCACGACAATGAAACCTTCCCGGCGGTCACCATATTGCTGGTAGTGGCGACTACGAAATCCCTCGGCCGCCACGGCGCAGAGGGCTGCATCGACAAAATCAATATTGGAAAGATCGTGGACTCCGTACCCTCTCTTCTGTAGCGCCGCCCGGCGCACCGTTGCTTTGGGCTTCGTTGCAACTACCCGCCCTGCTATGGCGCAGGTAACGGCATGAGGAAATGTCTCAATGCACATCGGTCTGTTTGCCCACTGCCCGCTGAACAGAACGTACTGGGCTGCTAAGAGTCGGTAAAGCCTCTCCCCGTTGAATACCCATTTGTAGAAATTTCGGTGCAATGCGCGGGCTCGCGTCGGCGTCGAGAAGCAATAAATCTTCTTTCCCCGCAACTCTAATTTCTGCTCAGCTAGACGGGAAGAGCCTGATTGGCTCCACCGGCACGGGGCATCCACGGCGACCACCATGGCTTTGTGATCAAGACACCAATCAACAATCACTTTGGGATCGGGATCGGTCTTTTTGTCCAACACTATGCCGCCAAGCAAGGCAACAGCGTGAAACCCCTTTCGTTCCCCACCCACATCAATTCCCACAACTGCCTGTTTAGACTGACCACGCATGCCGGGATTAAAATCTCCTATGCTGCCCGCCATCCTCAAACGTGCCAAGGCGCTGCACAGACCTGCCAGGCTCAATCCGCACCCCCGGCGCAACCAGTCGGTCCCCATCAGGTGGGACGTGACGAGGAATCACCAGAGTAGCCGAGCGTTCAACGGAGAGATGTTGGGGTGAGTGACGGGTTTCGAACCCGCAACCTCCTGGGCCACAGCCAGGCGCTCTAACCCTTGAGCTACACCCACCACACGGGAAAGACTACGGTTCAGGTTGAGGCTGGGGATGAAGAGAGGAAGGATTTTTCTTCCGCAACCTCGACCTTGACCTCAACCTGCTTCTGCATGGCAGGACTGCATCCTACAAGCGAACCGCGTCTCCGGTCAATCGTCAACCGGCGGGGCGAATGACAATTGACGAATCACGGACCTCACCCGCGCGCGTCGAAGGCGGCCTGCATTTCGCGGACGATGGCGTCGGCCGCTTCACACGGATCAGCGGCATCCCGAATGGGCCGGCCCACGACGAGATAGTCCGCGCCGGCCTTGATGGTTTGCGTCGGCGTCGTCACACGCGCATGGTCGTCGGCGCCCATACCGGACGGCCGGATGCCCGGCGTCACGATCAGAAAGTTTCCGCCGACCTTCTGACGGATGGCCGCCGGCTCCTCACCGGAAGCGATGACGCCGTCGCAGCCGACCTCGTGCGCCAGCTTCGCGCGCGCAGCCACAAGGTCGGCCACGCTCCATTGCATGCCCATGTCGCGCAGATCGTTGGCGTCGAAATTGGTCAGGACCGTCACGGCGAGCAGCTTGAGGCCGTCGGCCCGCCGCGCGCCGCGCCCAATGACTGCCGCGGTCAGCGCCTTGCGGTTGGCGTGCACGGTCAGGAAATCCACGCCCATGGCCGCCACGCGCGCCGTGGCGCGGCGCACCGTCTCCTCGATGTCGAGGAACTTCAGATCGAGAAACACGCGCTTGCCCTGCGCGAGCGCGGATTCCACGATCGCCGATCCCGCCGCCGTGTAGAGCTCCAGCCCGATCTTGACGAACCGCACGGAGTCGCCGACGCGCGCCATCAGGCGCTCCGCCTCGTCGCCCGACGGGACGTCCATTGCGAGGATCAGCCGGTCTCTGGCGTTCACGCTTGCCATGGTGTTCCTTTCTGTGTTACAAACTGCCCCTCGTTTCTCTCATAAATTTGGAGCCGGATCATGCCAGTCGTACACAAATCGACGATCAAACGGGCGCGACAGGCCGAACGGCGCGCTGCGCGCAACCGGGCCGCGATGAGCTCGGTCAAGAATGTCATCAAGAAGGTCCTGGCCGCCCTCGAATCCAAGAACGCGGCGGCCGCCAAGACTGCCCTGCGCGAAGCCACCGCGGCCCTGAGCAAGGCGCGCAGCAAGGGCATCCTGCGCCGCAACACAGTGTCCCGCCGGATCTCCCGTCTCGCCATCAGGGTCAATCAACTGGCCGCCAAGGCGTAGTTTCCGCCGTCACGACGCGCGCGGCCGCGCGCCCCGATCCCGCTCGAACCGGCACAGGCCCAGCACCACCCGTTCCAGCACCAGCCGCTTAGACGATCCCGACGCGCCACCCTTCAATTTCGTATCCGCTTCGGCAAAAAGCCGCAGCGCCGTGGCCAGATCGGGCTCCGTGAAGGCGCCGCTTAGATCGGCGCCCGGCCCGCTGAACCGGCGCTGGTCCTTTGCCTTCCAGATGGCGCGGAACTGCCAAGCCAGCGCGCCCAGAATCCGCAGCGGCTCCTCCCCCGCATCGATATTTCTTGCCAGAATCCAGAGCGCCTGGCCCTCGTGTCGCCCGGCGATGGCACGGGCCAGATCGAACACCGAAGCGCCCGGCTCCCCGCCCCGCACCGCATCGACGTCCTTCACGCCAGCAGTCGAGCCCGACGGCACATAGGATGCCAGCTTTTCCAGTTCGCGGCGCAGCAAGTTCAACGCACCGCCTGCGTCTCCTTTTAAGGAGAGCACGAGCTGGGCCAGTGCCGTCGTCGCCTCCGCGTTCAACTGGACGCCAGCATGAACGCTTTCCTGCCGGATCCATTCCACCAGGCGGGCCTCCGGCAGCGGCGCGCAGTCGATGGTGATGGCGCGGTCCAGCAGTTCCTTCGAGAACTTCAGCCGCTTGTCCAACTTGGCGGCAGCGAACACCAGCGTGGTAGATGCGCACGGCTCCTTGAGATAATCGAGCAGCGCTTCGCCGTCTTTCGCCGATAGCTTCTCCACCGATTTGACGACGACATAGCGGCGTTCCGCGAAGACCGGTGCCTGCCCGGCGCTCGCGAGAATTTCCGAGGCATCGCTCTCGTCAGCATAGAGCACGTTATAGTTAAACACGCTCAATCCCGATGCTGGACCGCCGTCGCCGGATGCGTCGCCCAGCACCGCCCTCTTGAGAACGGCCAGGGCCTGATCGCGCAGACAGTCCTCCTCACCTAGCGCCAGATAGAGCGGCGCCACGCCCTGCCGCTGAATCGTCGCCTCGAGATCACAGGCGTTCATGGCGTCTTTCCGCTCGCGTTCGGCGCCACGGTTCTGTCGCCCCCCGTGCCGGTGGGCGGCGCGCTGGGCCCAGCGGCGGGCGCCTGCCGCCCCCGTAGATCCAGAAAATTCTGGAAGCGCGTGGCGAGATCCTGCGCCGCCAAACGGCCCGCCTGCTCGATCGCACGCGTTTCCAGCACCTGATTGAATTGCAGATCGTTTGTCAGAAAATACTCTGCCGAAGCGGTGGCGGCCTGAGTCCAGATTTTTTTCCCTGTCTTTACCTCCTCTACCGTGACGCTCACGCTCGCCGTTGCCCGGCTCTCGAACGTCCCCTGGAGCGAGAAGCTCAGCGCCCCTCCCCCGCCCGCGGCGTTGACTGTGCCCTTAAGAATCAGATCGGCGGGCTCGCCGTCGCTCACCACGCGCGTGCCGCTGCCCACGGCGAATTCCCGGCGGGCATACCCGATGTATTTCAGTTCGATGTTCGGAACGCTGGTCTTGTTTTCAAAGTTGACGATCTTCAACCGCAGCACGTCCGCCTGAGGCGACGGCTTGCTCCCTCCAATGGTCGGCCCGGCCCCCTCGACGCGGAACTGGTAGCCGCACGATGCCCCGCTCAGCAGACAGTACACCGCGATCAGTCGGACGCACCCCGCCTGAATCCTTAAAAAAGCTGCGAGCTGAGAACTGTTCACGGATCACTCTCCGCTCTATTCACACCACAAAGTTGACTAGTTTCTTCGGCACATAGATCACTTTTTTCAGCGGCTGGCCCTGCAGCCACTCTGTCAGTTTCGCGTCCTGTTTGGCCAGTTCGACGACCTGCGCCTCCGTCCAGTCGGCCGGCACCTCGATTTTACTCCTCAATTTGCCGTTGACTTGCAGCGGAATTTCGACCCGCGTGGATACCACGCGCGCCGGGTCGAAGGCCGGCCAGGACTGTTGCGAGACGCTGGGCTTGCCTCCCAGCTTCTCCCACAGCTCTTCGCAGAGATGCGGTGCGAAGGGCGCCAGCAGGAGGACGAACGGCTCCAGCAGGGCGCGCGAACGACGCTCGAACTTCGTCATCTCATTGGTGAAAATCATCATCTGCGAAATGGCCGTGTTGAACCGCAGGCCTTCGAGGTCGTCCGTGACCTTCTTGATCGTCTGATGCAGCAGCCGGAGCTGCTCGGCGGTCGGCGCAGTGGTAACGATGGCCGGGCTCAATGTCCCGTCCTCGTGGACGAGCATCCGCCAGACGCGGTCCAGAAACCGTGTCACGCCCTCGACGCCGCGTGTACTCCAAGGCTTCATCGCCTCGAGCGGCCCCATGAACATCTCGTACATCCGCACCGCATCGGCACCGAAGCGGTCTATCATCTCGTCGGGATTGACGACGTTACCGCGTGACTTGGACATCTTCTGGTTGTCCTCGCCCAGCACGATGCCCTGATGCACCAGTTTCTTGAACGGCTCGGGCGTGCTCACGACGCCGATGTCGAGTAGGACCTTATGCCAGAAGCGCGAATAGAGCAGATGCAGCACCGCGTGCTCGCTGCCGCCGATGTAGAGGTCCACCGGCATCCAGTAGCGCTCTTTGGCGGGATCGACCAAGCAGCTGGAATTTTTCGGATCGATGAACCGCAGGTAGTACCAGCAGGAGCCGGCCCACTGCGGCATCGTGTTGGTTTCGCGGCGGGCTGGCTGTCCAGTCTTCGGATCGGTTGTCACCAGCCAGTCCTCGAGATTTGCCAGCGGACTCTCGCCGCTTCCCGACGGCTTAAAGTTCTTCGTTTCAGGCAGCGGCAACGGCAGTTGCTCTTCCGGGATTGGCTTCGCTTCGCCGTCCGTCCAGACGATCGGAAAGGGCTCGCCCCAGTAGCGCTGGCGCGCGAAAAGCCAGTCGCGCAACTTATAATTGATCGCCTTCCTGCCCTTCCCCCTCTTCTCAAGCCAGGCGGTGATTTTCGGACTCGCGTCGGCCGGCGTGAGAGCGTCAATCGAGAAAGAGCCGTCAGGCGTCGTAGAATTCACCACGGTCCCGCGACCGGTTTCGACGAAGGCGGCCTTCGACACGTCGCCGCCGTGGATCACCTCGCGGATCAGCAAGTTGTACGTGCGCGCGAAGGCCCAGTCGCGCTCGTCGTGCGCGGGCACGGCCATGATCGCGCCGGTCCCGTAGCTCATGAGCACGTAATCGGCGATCCAGACCGGCAGCCGCTCGCCGTTGACCGGATTGATGGCGTAACTGCCGGTGAAGACGCCGGTCTTGTCCTTGTCCAGCTCTTGACGCTGCAGATCGCTCTTGCGCGACGCCGCCGCGCGATAGGCTGCGACTTCTTGGCTCCGATCGGTTGTCGTGACGACGTCCACCAGCGGATGTTCGGGCGCTAGCACCATATAGGTCGCGCCGAACAGCGTGTCGGGCCGGGTGGTGAAGATGCGGAGGCTGCCGTTCATGCCGGCCAGCGCGAACTCCACTTCCGCGCCGATCGAGCGGCCGATCCAGTTTTTCTGCATCTCGAGCGTGCTAGCCGGCCAGTCCACCAGTTTCAGATCTTCCAGCAGCCGGTCCGCGTAGGCAGTGATCTTCAGGACCCACTGCCGCATGGGCTTGCGCACGACGTCGAAGCCGCCCACTTCGCTCTTGCCATCGACGATCTCCTCGTTGGCCAGCACTGTTCCCAGTGCCGGACACCAATTGACTGGTACCTCGGCCACGTAGGCGAGTCCACGCTCGAAAAGCTTGAGAAAAATCCACTGCGTCCAGCGGTAATAGGCCGGATCGGTCGTGCTGAGTTCGCGGTCCCAGTCGTAGGAGAGCCCTGCGCGCTGCATCTGGCGCTTGAAGGTGGCAATGTTTTGCGCAGTGGTTGTGGCGGGATGCACGCCCGTCTTCACGGCGTACTGCTCGGCCGGAAGCCCAAACGCGTCCCAGCCCATCGGATGCAGCACGTTGAAGCCGCACATACGCTTATAGCGGGCCACGATGTCGGTGGCCGTGTAGCCTTCGAGATGCCCGACGTGAAGCCCCGACCCCGAAGGATAGGGAAACATGTCAAGGCAGTAGAACTTGGGCTTGGCGGGATCGTCCGTCGCGCGAAACACGCGTGCCCGTTCCCACCAGGCCTGCCACTTGGCCTCGATGGCCGTATGATCATAGGTGTTACCCATGCGCGGACCGAGGCGAATCTAACACACGGCGCAGGGGCTCACAAGATTGCGTACGGCGCGGTTTGTTATACTGCGTAACCTGCCATGAGCTTCTACGCCGACCGGATTTTCCCGCGCGCAATGGACTGGATCATGCGCGCGCCCCATTTTCAGGAGCTGCGCCAACAGGCGCTGGCACCCGCGCGGGGGGACGTGCTGGAAATCGGATTCGGAACCGGATTGAATCTGCCGCACTATGCGAAGAGCGTCACGTGGCTGACCGCCGTGGATCCCGCAAATTTTCCAGACGCGCTCGTGCACAAGCACCCCGCGGAGGGGGCCATTCCCGTCAAGCTGCTTCGTCGCAGTGCGGAGACCCTGCCGTTCGAATCAGGCCGGTTCGACTGGGCCGTGAGCACCTGGACCCTCTGCACGATTCCCGATCCGGTCGCTGCCCTGCGAGAGGTCCGGCGTGTGCTCAAACCGGACGGGCAGTTCATTTTTCTGGAGCACGGCAGGAGCCCTGATCCGAAGATCGCCCTCTGGCAGGACCGCCTCACACCGTTTCAGCGTCTCATCGCCTGCGGCTGCCACCTCAACCGCCAAATCGAGGCAATCATTCGACAGGCAGGCCTCATCATCACGCAACTAGAACGGTTTCAAATGGAGGGCGTCCCGCGCGTGGCGGGCGCCATGTACCGTGGTATCGCCACCCCGCACACGCCCATCGGCACCCCGGGTGGAGCGGCCGATCGCAATCAGGCCGTTTCCGGGAAACAGGCGTAAACGGAATCGCTACGCCCCGGCAGTGGCCATTGCCTGGGCGGCGCCTGCCCGAAGACGGTTGCCGCTCCTGCCAGCGACACCAGCACGAGCGGCCACACGAACCCGGTCAGGCGGTCGCGCCGATCCATCATGCCAGCAGATCCGTGAGCCGTTCGAGCGACGGATAGTGTCGCGAGAGGCAGGCGGGCCGCTTCGTGCTGGATTTGGCACTGTGCCGGATGTGCCGGACGCCGAAGGTGTCGGCGGCGACGAGGCAGGCTTCGTCATCATCGATATACAGAGCGCGGGCGGGATCGAAGCCGAGGCGCCGCTGGCAGGCCGGCCAATAGGCTTCGCGCATTTTTAGCGCGCCGACTTCGAAGGCGTTGACGATCCGGTCCACCTGCTTGTCGAGCCCCGTTTTCGCGCACTTGATGGCCACGCCCTCAGCATGGGCGTTGGTCAGGATGACGACGCGCTTGCCGCGCAGACGGAGCGCACGCAGGAAGTCCTCCGCGCCTGGCAGATAGCCGATGCGATGGGAGAATTCCCGCGTCAGCGCCACCACATCGATCTCGGTCGTTTTCGTCCAGTAATGAAGGTCGGTCCAGGCCAATTCGCCCTCGACCGACCGGTAGAGCGCAAAGAGTTTCTCGCGCGCCGCCGATTCGTCCATCCCCTGGAGCGCCGCATAGCGGCGCGGCAGTTCCTCTTCAAAGAAGAAATTGTCAAAATCGCGGTCGAGCAGCGTGCCGTCCATATCCAGCAGCACGTCGTCGACCTGTGTCCAGTCGATTGCGTCGGGCACCGGCGTCCTCCAAAGAATTCGGCAGCGGTATTATACACAAGGCCGGGGGTCGCACGGTTTCTTGTCTTCACTCCGATGCTGTGTTACGGTCCGGCGCATGCGCGCGCCGCTGATCGCTATCATCGGACGGCCGAACGTCGGCAAATCCACGCTGTTTAACCGTATTCTTGGCACGAAGGCCGCGATCGTGGACGACGTCCCCGGCGTCACGCGCGACCGCCACTACGCGGACGGGACCTATCGTGGCCGCCACTTCCGACTTGTGGACACGGGCGGCCTCGAACCCAGCTCCACTGAGGGCATGGTCGCGCTCATCAAGCACCAGTCGCAGCTCGCCATCGCCGAGGCCGACTTTCTTATCCTGTTAATGGACGGCCGCGCCGGCCTCACGCCAGCCGACGAGGAAATCGTCGGCCTCTTGCGCGGCACAAAGAAGCCGCTCTTCGTCGCCGTCAATAAAATCGACACGCCTAAGGCCGAATCGCTTCTGGCTGATTTCTACCAACTTGGATTCGATCCGCTGTATCCGGTGTCGGCCGAGCACAGTCTCGGCGTGGATGACCTGCTGGAAGCCCTCGTCCCGCTGCTGCCTCAGCCGGGCGAGGAACCGGAGCCTGCGGAGATGCCGAAGATTGCGGTGGTGGGTCGCCCCAATGCCGGCAAGTCCACGCTCGTGAATACGCTGCTGGGGCAGGAACGTATGGTCGTGAGTGACGTGCCGGGCACGACACGCGATTCCATCGATACGATCGTCGCCTATAAAGGACGCCGCTACCTGTTCACTGACACGGCGGGCATCCGCCGCCGTGGGCGCGTCGAGCGTGGGATCGAGGGCTACAGCGTCGCGCGGGCCATGCGCGCGATGGGCCGGTCCGACATCGCCGTGCTGGTGCTCGACGGCGTGGAGGGGATCACCGAGCAGGACACAAAGATCATCGGCCTCCTGCTCAAGCAGGGTCGGGCCTGCGTGATCCTCGTCAACAAATGGGATCTGCGTTCTGGCGAGGCTGGCGCGCGTGACCGCTACACGCAGGAATTGAAACGCCGCCTACCCTTCATTCCTTGGGCCCCGGTGCTCTTTGGCTCAGCGCTAAAGCCGGATTCCGTGGCACAGGTGTTTCCGTTGCTCGACCGTGTGAATGCCGCCTTCACCGGCCGCATCCCGACTGGGCAGTTGAACAAGTTCCTCCAGGACGTCCTCGCGCAACATCCCCTGCCGGTAAAAAAGGGCCGACCTGGCAAGGCCACGCTCTCGGCCTATATCACGCAGGTCGCCGCCAAGCCGCCGGCCTTTGCCTTCTTCGTGGGCCATCCGGAAAACATCACGACCAATTACCTGAAGCTTCTCGAAAACCGACTCCGCGAGCAGTTCGGGCTCCCCGGTACGCCCATCCACCTCCTCGTCCGCAAGAAATAGCCTTGGTCACGCTCGCGGCGGGCGGTCTTGCTATTTTCACTTTTTAGAATTATCGTAAAAAACATGACCCCGGCCGCGAATATCCTAAAGTCAGTCCGCATCGCTGACCGTCACGGCGCAACGGACCGTCGTGCTGGAGTCGCTGCGCGGCAATACCCCCCCTGCATAGAGATGATCCGTACGCAGGTCAGAAAACGGTTTTATGGGAGAGCGCTGCAAACGCTGTTGTTGAAAGGAGGCGCATCATGAACTCTGTGCGCACGACCGCATGGCTGCTCGCCGGCGTGGTGCTGGCGGTGGCCGGCGCGATGGAGCCCGTGCACGCCGACGATTTGATCCTCGTGGGGGGCGTGGCCGTTCCGGACATCGGTCCCCTGCCGACCGCTGTGCCGGTACCACCGAACAATCTCAACTACACGGCCAAGGTAGAATTGGGCAAGCAACTCTATTTTGACGGGCGGCTGTCCGGGAACGGCGCGATTTCCTGCGCCTTCTGTCACAATCCTGCAACTGGATTCGCCGATCCACGACAGACCTCCATTGGCATCGGTGGTGCCGTCGGCGGACGCCAGTCGCCGACCGTGTTCAACACGGCGTTTAACCATCTGCAGTTTTGGGATGGCCGCGCGGGCTCTCTGGAGGAACAGGCGATCGGACCGATCCAGAGTCCGACCGAGATGGGGGAAACGCACGAAAACGTCGTCGCCAAGCTGAACAAGATCAAGGGGTATCGCAAGCAGTTCCGCGCCGTCTTCGGGGCTGATGTGAACCTCCAGGGCATCGCCGACGCGATTGCGGCCTACGAGCGGACGGTCCTCTCGACCAACTCTGCCTTCGACAAATATGTCACGGGCGACAAACGTGCCCTGACCGAGTCGGCAATCCGCGGCATGGCGGTCTTTAAAGGCAAGGGCCGCTGCCTGCTCTGCCACAACGGGCCAAACTTCACAGACAACCAGTTCCACAATCTTGGCGTACCGCAGGTCGGTCCGATGAAGGAGGATCTCGGCCGCTACTACGTGACGAAGCGAGAAGTTGACAAGGGAGCCTTCAAGACGCCGACGCTCCGCAGCATCGCCGAGACCGCGCCCTACATGCACGATGGCGCTTTCGGTACGCTGGAAGCCGTGGTGGACTTTCTGGATCAGGGCGGCGGGGCGAATCCCCATCTCAGCCCTCTCATGAAAAAACTGAACCTGACGAAGGAAGACAAGGCGGACCTTGTCGAATTTCTCAAGGCGCTCAGCGGCGAGCCGGTGACAGTCACCCTTCCAAAGCTCCCGTGACACGTTCCTCTGGCAATGGCGCGGCGGCTGACAAACAGTCAGCCGCCGCGCTCACCCAACTCTACCGTGATCATGTGGATCACATGGCCCGGTTCGCGCAGGCGTTCATGCGGACGATCAATCTGTGCAAGAAAATTGACGTCGCTCGGCTGGCCTTCGCGGAGAAAACGAACTTGCAGAGCCGCATCCGCGCGGCGGCCGCCCGACTATAATGCTCCCACGCCTGACACCCGCAGGTCGAACAAGACAATGACGGACGGAGTTGTGGTGACCCGGCTGTTCTTTGCACTCCTGTTCACACTGGCCGCCGCGCTCTGGGATGGCGCGTCGGCACAGGCCGCCCCGCTCGCGGAGGAGGAGGAAATCCTTGTGATCATACGGGGCCGACAGTTTCTTCCTGACACGGTCACCGTGCACGCTGGTCGCAAAACCAAACTCGTCTTCCAGAATCAGGACGCTGAGCTGCATGTCTTCATGCCCTTCACGCTCTTCTCCGGTGTGAATCTCAACATCAGCGGGAATGGCGCACCCGAATTCGGCGATGACGGCTTTCGCCGTATCATCATTCCGCCGGACGGCCACGCGGAACTCCGTTTTGTCCTTGATCGTCCGAGCCATTTCCCCTTCATCTGCGACATGCCGGGCCACGAAATGCGCGCGACCCTTGTCGTCGAGTAGTCCCAGAAAAACTACCGTCGCTCGTCGCTTGTGACGCGGATCACGCACCTGCCTCGTATGCGCTTCACGCTTCGCGCATAACGAGCACTGCCAAGCCCTTTTCCGACCGGGCCGGGCATGCTACAGTGCGGCGCTCTTATTTGGGGGCACCTCCTTGCGCCACGCGCTCGTCCTACTAATTGGGCTTGCAGCCGCCCTGACAGCGGGCCCCAGCCCGGCCGAGGCCGCGCCGACGAAAAAGAAAGGGCCGCTCAAGCCGTCACCAGCTGTTGAAACGGCGCAACAGTTCACGTCCGCGCTGGCAGCCGGTGACCAGACGGCGGTCGCCAAACTCGACTTCGCCTGCTCGTATCGCTTGGCCGCGGCGGGCGCCAAGACATTCCCGCCCGATACAGACCCGCTCTACACTGCCTGCTGGGAACCGATCGGCAGGGCGCACGACACGGTCATCCAGCACACTGATCAGGGCGTGCACGTCCTGTGGCCGGGCAAGGATCGGCTGGTATTTTTCTCAGAGGACTTCGCGCGCTACACGCCGTCAGTCTTCGTCATGGAGGCGCTCGGGCTCTCTCCTCCGGGCGGCGGGCTTTTCATTGACGTACTGGACGAGCGCCGTTTGCCTCCCGCCTCATTTCGAATCGGCGACAGCGGCCCGACCCTCGCCGCGCCAGCCACGCTCGTGCGGCTGTCCATAGGCTACAAGGATCCTCTTCTCGCCCCGGCATCCCATGCGCCCGGTTTAAAACAGTGGACAGACATGACCCGCCGCCCGCGTCAGGCGCTCAAGAGCGTCACGCTGAAATGGATCGTGCTCTCCGATTTGAAGAAGCTGGGCTTTCCATCCGATGTGGCCGTCGTGAACCTTCCCGTCAAAGACGCCACCGCCACGGCGCAAACCGTGCCGTTTGCGGCCGAGAGATCCGGCTACGAACAGGACTCCGCGCGCTGGTGGCAGGCGGACGACGCGCCCGGAGTACTGATCGCCGCCGTTGCCCGCGCGTCGCTGTTTCCCGAGCTCCGCGACCGTCTGGCCATGCTCAACCGCGTGCTGCTCATTGATGCATCGCAGGCCGAGGCGCTGACGCTGCTGAGCCACGATCTCTACACCATGCTGCTCGACATCGCGGCGCGCACGCACAGGATTCCAGTGGGCGATCAGACCCTCTTCATGATCTTCAACGAGCTCTATTGGAACACCTATGCCCAGACGGTGCGCTGGGACCTGTCGCTCGGCATGGACATGGGCGGACTGGCGCAGCCTTCCGCAGCCGATTTTCTTCACCGCCTGCTGCCAGCCATGCAACAACTGGAAACCATCCGCCCCCAGGATTTCGAAAACCGGCTTCGCTTGGGCAGCGCCTACCGCTGGAACATTGATCAATTCATCGCAATCGCCACGCACGAGGCGCTGCTGAAGGAGATCCCTCCGCAGCGGACCGCCGTCAGGGCCCGCGTGCTCAACGAGCTGGCCTGGTCGCGGATCGCCAAGGTGGCCTGGAACCGGACGTTCAGCGACACCGGCATCCTCCAGGCCTACAAGGAAGCGGAGGAGGCCCTTCAACTCACCGATGTGCCGCTCGATAAATTCGTGTCGACCTACACGATGGCCTACAGCCTGCTGTTCATGCCGCAGCGGGACAATCAGAAGCTGTTGGAAAAGCTTACGGAGGCGAGAACACTGTTTCTCGCTCTGCGCGGCGCCTCAGCCGAATCGTGGAAATTTCTATTGAGTCCGGAATCGTTGAAGATGGTACTAGACGCGGACCCGATTTTTGCGCCGCTGCTCACGGACAAATAACGCTCAGTGCAGCTTTGTGAGTTCTAAAAAATACGCGGCAACCGAGTTTATCCCGCCCGAGGCCTGGCCCCAGTCGGAATATTCGTTGGGCGCGTGATAGCCGTGCTCCAGCAGGCTCAGGCCCAAAAAGAGAACCGGCGCCTTCCATTCCTGCTGCATCGTCGCCACCGCACCGATCGAGCCGCCACGGCGCGCACCCTCAGCGACGCCGTCCGGCTGCTCCCCGCGACATGTTGGGTAGATCATGATTTCGGAAAGAAGAACGGAAACGGGGAAAACGTGATGGCAAAGATGAGGAGCGCGCACCAACCGATCACCACGCGCGTGCGACCCAGCGCCGTCTCCGGATCCAATACGGGCGGGTGGCCGAGTCCCAAGAAGCTTGCCATGCCGGCCCAGAGAATCCAGCCCGGCCAGCCGGCGAAGCCCAGCACCAATAGGATGGGCACCATCGCCAGCGCCACGGTCCGCTGGCGGCGGCCCCAGAGCGCATAGGCCACGTGGCCGCCATCCAACTGTCCAATGGGAATCAGATTGAGCGACGTGACGAACAGGCCGAACCAAGCGGCAAAGGCCACCGGATGCAGCACCACGTCGTAGCCCGCCGGGATCGGACCGATCACGAGCCAGGAAATTAACTGCAGCAGCAGCGGCTCGCCCAGTTGCATGCCGTAGGTGGACTCCACCATCACGACGCGCGACATCTGCATCCCGTAGACCAGCGCTGCGACGGCCACGACGAAGCCTGCGATCGGTCCGGCCACACCGACATCGAAAAGCGCCTTGCGGTTCAAAATCGGACCGCGCATGTGGATGATCGCGCCGAAGGTGCCGATGAAATGCGGCGGACCGGGAATGAACAGTGGCAGCGTCGTCGGGACGGCGTGGATCCGCGAGAGGACCCAGTGCCCGAACTCGTGCGTCACCAGAATGCCCAGCAGCGTCGCCGCGAAAGGCACGCCATCCCACAGTGCCGCGGGATTCTCCGTCAAAAACGACCAGGCGCCTTTGAACGGATTCGTGTTGGTCTGGTAGGCCCCGGCCCAGAGCGTGGTGAGGGCTGTGAGCAGAAACAGCCCGGCGGGCAGGGCGTAGTCCGCGAAGCCGGGTTTCCGGATTTCTTCGTCCAACAACAACAGCGGATGGACCGGCAGCGGCTTCGGCTCAGGCGGCTCAAGCTCGCGCTCGTAGACAGGCGGTTGTTTCGAAAAGAGCTGCTGTTGCCGGTCGTCGTCCATAATCACACAAAATGCCTGGTTGATGGTGAACAGTTCGCGGGCAATGGAGGAGCCCCTACATCAACCATTAACCATTCCCCTGGCTCATTGCGCAAACGGGTTATGCGCCCGCTCCTCGCGGACGGTCGTGGCCGGTCCGTGACCGGGCAACAAAATCGTATCCGGCAGCAGCGTCAGCACGCGCGTCCGGACCGATTCGAGATGCGCCTGATAGAGCGTGGCGGGGTTTGAGCCGCCGATCGACCCGGCAAACAGCGTGTCGCCCACGAAACAGAGATCGGCACCCGCCCCCTCCACCTTGTAACAGATACCGCCAGGCGTGTGGCCCGGCGTCGTGACGAACCGGATCGTCAGCCGCCCCACGCTGATGATCTGGCCGTCTTCGGTCGGTTTCATCAACTCCGTAGGAGGAATCCAGTCGAGCAACGGCTTGTCGCCTTTCCCAAGATAGACCGGGACACGATACTGTTGGAGCAGGACGTCCAGCCCACTCGCATGATCCGAATGCCCGTGCGTCAAACAGATGGCTTTCAGCTTGAGGGCCTGTCGGTCCAAGACGGCCAGCATGGCCTCTTCATTATACGCCGTATCCACGAAAACGGCCTCGCCCGCATCGTAGACGACGTAGCCCTTCACTGCATAGCCGTTGAGGTCGCCCAGGACCGTCTCGACCGGTCCCGTGGCGCGCGGTGGCGCCGGCATCCAGCGGTCCAGCGCGATTTGCATCAGCGGCGTTGTGCGCAACTGGAGCGCGGCGGCCAGCGCTTCGATTTCCTGTTTAACCGGCAGGCGCCCCGCGCGCTCCAGGATCGTCACATCCCCAGCGGAGAGGCCACTGGCCTGCGCCAGCTCCCCGGCCGAGAGCCCGTGCCCGCGGCGCGCTTTTTTGATGATGTCGCAGAAATCGTCTTCGAGCGGCATGGCAACTATTTGTGTGCGGCGTCGCGCCACGCCGCGATCATCTGCGGATCCACGTCCACCAGTACGACGGTTTTGAGCGCGCGCGGCTGAAAGGCCTGCACGATGTCGAGCATCACGCGAGCCGCATCGCCCGGCGCCACGCCGCCCACGCCCGTCCCCATGCCGGGCATGGCAATGGATTCGATCCCCTTCTCGTCCGCCAGCAGGAGCGCGGCCTTGGTCGCAAACACGACGTTCTGGATGGGAATCCGCTGGCCCGGCTCCGCCATCGTCGGTGCATGAATGATGGCTTTGAATTTCGTCTTGCCGCCGGACGTCAACACGGCCTTGCCGATGCGAATGGGCGAATTCTGCACCGCCTCGCGTTCGACCTCGGCGCCGGCGGCGCGCTTGATCACACCGGCCACCCCGCCGCCCATCAGGCCAAGACTATTCCCCGCATTCACGATCACCTGCACATTGGCGTCAAGAATGCTGCCCTGCACAATAGTAATCTGCACCGGGTCAACTCTCAGGCGACAGCGAAATTTCCTTCGCCTCGCCAAAGGAGGACAGGACGCGGGCCAGGCTTTCGGCTGGCCCGACGGCGAGAATACGCAGCCGCTCAGGATGGAGGTGTCTCCGGCCCGCGGCCAGCAGATCGTCCTTCGTGGCCTGCACCACCTTGTCGCGGAGCTGCTGGAGAAAATCCTTTGGCAGCCCGTCGTATTCCAGAGCGATGAGGCGGCCGACAATTGCCGAGGCGCTCGAATAAGAAAACACAAAAGAGTTCACGAAGGCGTCCTTAGCCTCGGCCAGCTCCTCATCGGTTACCGGCTCCGTCCGCAGCCGCTCCACGTTAGCGGCAAAGCGGCCGATCGCTTCCTGCGTGGACTCCACCTTCGTTTCCGCCCGCATGGCCCACACGCCCCGCTCGCGCATGCCGATACGCAACGAGCTGCCGACCGAGTAGGCCAGCCCGCGCTTCGTGCGGATATCGTTAAACAGGCGGCTGCGGAATGAGCTCCCACCGAGAATATCATTGAGCACGACCAGCGCCGGATAGTCGGGGTCGTCCTCTTTGATGGATAGATGCCCGACACGCAGATGCGTCTGTGACGTGCGCTTGCCGACAAACCGCACGACGGTTTGATCAGCGCGCGCGGGGTCTACGCTTGGGGATGGGAAGGCGATGTTCGAAACACTGCCCGGCTTCCATTTCCCGAACATTTCTCTCAACAGCACGAGCATCGCCGTTTTGTCAAAATCACCCGTGACACCCAGAATGAGGCCGTTGGGATGGATGGTCTTCGCGTGGAAGGCGATCAGATCGTCGCGGGTGATTTTCGAGACGGATGCGACGGTGCTTTCTCTCGCATAGGGATGGTCCGATCCGTAGAGTAGCTTGGCGAACTCGCGCCCGGCGATGGACTGGGGCTGGTCCTGGCGGCGGCGGATCCCCTCGATAGTCTGGAGTTTGGCCAGTTCGACCCGCGCCGGATCGAAGGCCGGCGCCTGCAGCACATCAGCGAAGAGGCGCACCCCACGCGGCAGATCCTTGACTAGCACGTCCAGCATCGCAGAGCCCGACTCCGTGCCGATGCCGGTGGAGATCGTCGCGGCCATGTGCTCAAGCTCTTCATCCAGCGCGGCTGCGGACAGGGTTTTCGTGCCGCCTGTGCGCATCGTCGCGCCGGCAATTCCTGCCAGGCCGATTTTATCGGACGGGTCCATCCAGGCACCGGTCCGGATCGTCGCTGTGATCGTGACCAGCGGCAGCGCATGGTCCTCCAGCAGATAGATGACGAGGCCATTATCCAGGACAAGGCGCTCAGGCTCCGGCGGCGTGAAAGTCACTGGGGCAAACTGCATCGTGCGCGGATCGCCGTCACCGGGCGCCTGAGCTGCCGGCAAGACGCAGCCCGTCATCATCACCGCCGCGCTCAGCCACGCAGCGAGCACAAACCGGCGCCCGAACGATGGCGCATGAACGACGAATGATGAATGTGTCGGCGGCCGCTGTTCGCATCGGACCCGACTATCGGTTGTGAGCGTTTCCATCTTCATGCTGCCCGTACCTGTTATTTCGTTCATTGTTCTGGCTTGATCTTGCATCATTTTCTCGTTCGGACCAGTGTCGCCACCGTGCGGTTGTTCCTAGTGAACCAGGTCTTTGCCGTACGCTGAATGTCCGCCGGTGTCACGGCGGCAATCCGCTCGCGCGCCTTGAGCACGTAGCGCCAGTCCTTCGCGACCGTCTGGAAATAGGCCAGTTGCCCCGCGAGGCCACCGTTGGAGCGAAGCGCGCGCACGAGGTTGGCGTCCAGATTGTTCAGCACCTTTTCCAGTTCCTTCGCCGCCACCGGCTCGGTTTTGAGCCGTTCGATCTCCTCGTAGACCGCCGCTTCGATCTCGGCCGTCGTATGGGGCGCCAGCGGCACCGCACTGACGATGAAGAGGTTGGGCGCGATCACGCCGGGGAACCCGCCATCTGCGCTGACGGCCGTGGCCACGCGCTTCTCGCGGACGAGCCGATGGTAGAGCCGGGACGTGACGCCGTCGGCTAGCACCGATTCCAGGACATCGAAAATGAAATCGTCGGGATGGCTCAGCGCCGGCTTGTGCCAGCCGATTAACACGATCGGCTCAGCGTCGAACTCCACCTCCACGCGCCGCTCGCCGCGCTGCGTCGGCTCAGCCGTGATGACCGGCGGGGGCGGGGGCACGGCCGGAATAAGCCCGAACGTGCGCTCGATCAAGGCGATGGTTTCTGTCGGATCGATGTCGCCCACGATGGCGATGGTCGCGTTCGCTGGTCCATAAAAGGTGCGAAAAAATTGCTCTGTTTGAGGTGGCGTCAGCGCCTGAATGTCCGAGGCCCAGCCGATCGTTGGAAAGCCGTAGGGATGGGCCTGGAACGCGGCGGCGGCGAAGGCTTCGTAGAGCAGGCCGTTGGGGCTGTCGTCGGTCCTGAGGCGCCGCTCCTCCATGACGACGGCGCGTTCCTTGTAAAACTCACGTAGCACCGGACGGGCCATGCGGTCCGATTCGATGGCCGCCCATAGCGGCAGGCGGTTGGCCGGCAGTGCAATGACGTAGCGGGTGACGTCCTTGCCGGTGGAGGCATTCAGCCCGACTGCGCCATGCCGCTGGTAGAGTTGCGACATCTCGTTGCCGATGACCAGTTGATCGGCCCGTTCCTGTACTGCTGTGAACGCCTGTTGCAGCGGTTGCAATGCGCCCGCCGTGGCGCCCGCCGCACGCCGCCTCTCGATCTCAGCGTTGAGCCGGTCCAATTCGTCGAGCAACGGCTTTTCCTGCGTGTAGTCCTTCGTGCCGATCGTCTGCGTGCCTTTGAACGCCATGTGCTCGTACAAATGCGCGATCCCGGTAGCGCCCGTGAGCTCGTTAATGCCGCCGACACCGAACGTGACGTTGATGGAGACGATCGGCGCCTGATGACGCTCGACCATTAAGAGGGTGAGGCCATTGGCCAGCCTGTGCTCGATGACGCGGCCTGCCAGGCCATTCTCTTGAACGGCCTGGGCGTTCAAGTCAAGGTTGGGGCTAAGGCTGAAGATAACAAGAACAAATCCCCCCAGCGCGGCCGCCCGTGCCCTCGACCTCAGCCTTAACTTTCTGATCATTAGACAAACACCTCCATCAGTTCCTCGGGCGTTTCGACGAACCAGTCGGGCCCGCAGGCGGTCATTTTCTTCCGATCGCCCATGCCATAGCCGACCGCGCAGACGCGGATGCCGGCATTGTGGCCTCCATTGATATCGTTGGTGCTGTCGCCGATCAGGACCGTCTTATCTTTCGACACGCCCAATTTGTCCATGACGGCCAGCAGCATGCCCGGCTCCGGCTTCAGGCCGAACCCGTCATCCCCGCCCACGACATGGGCGAAGTGGTGGTTGCCGAGTCCGTTCAGGATCACGCGCGTGTATTCGATGGACTTGTTCGTCGCCACGGCTTTGTGCTTGCGCGAAAAGTGCGTGAGCATGGATTCGATACCGGGATACCAGCGCGTGCGGTCCAGGCAGTGTATCAGATAGTGTCTGCGGAAAACGCGCAGCGCGTCTTCATACCGCGCGTGGTTGCCCTCGCCGGCAGCCGACTTGAGCAGCCGCTTGATGCCGTCGCCGACGAAACCAAAAATTTCCTCCTGCGCGCGCAGCGGCAGCCCCAGCTCGGCCAGCGTCAGATTCACGCAGGCAGCGATGTCCCACTTTGATTCGATGAGCGTCCCGTCCAGATCGAAGATCAGCAGCTCGACGGGCTGTTTGCGCGGATGCCGGTCCTTCACGGTTTTGCCTTCTTCAAATCCCCCAGCAATACTTTGAGCGTGGCGGCCTCGGTCGGTTCCTGCTCGTCCAGAACGGCCTGCCGGACGTAATTGATCATACGTTTCTGGCCGATGTGCGGCGGCAGGATCGGCTCGGCGATCCGCCAGCGGTCGCCCACGATCTTGATGCGGAAGCCGACCCGTTCGGTGCGCGGCTCAGCGAAAAATACGGCCGTTTCCCAGGAGACGGACCCGAGCACCTTGTATTCGACGGGGATCACTACCTCGGAGAGACTGATGATGGTCCACTGCTTGAGATCGTTGATGACGGCGTAGTCCGTCACAACGACGGTTTGCCCCCAGGCCGGCTCGCTCTTCCAGACGGTGTAGGATGCCAGTGCTTCCTGGGACATCGGGTCCAGGCGCACGCCTTTGATGTCGAGCTCCAGATATTTGTCGAGCATGTCGGTCGGATCGTGCGCGATCTGGCCGACCTGCGCCCCAGCGTCAGCTGCCACGAGCGCGAGCAGGATGACAAGCGGCCCGGCTAGCCATCGCTGGGGCGAACCGACGGAGGAGACGAACGAACGCATAGACTCGCATTCTAACAAACCATTGGCACCGTCGCCACCTACGTGCGTTGACCGTCTGCCGCGCTGCGTGATACGGTGCATCTCGTTTCGTTTTGAGCTCCCAGCTATGCGCCATTGGTCATGAACACCACGAAATCACAACGGCTCTTTGCTGAGGCACAACGTTACATTCCTGGCGGGGTGAACAGCCCGGTCCGCGCCTTCAAATCCGTGGGCGGCCAGCCCCTGTTCATTTCAAAAGCCAAAGGCGCCTACCTATGGGACACAGACGGCAATAAATTCATCGACTATGTCCATTCCTGGGGGCCGATGATTCTGGGCCACGCGCCGGGGGCGGTGATCAAGGCGATTCAGAGGGCCGCGACGCGCGGCACGAGCTACGGCGCGCCGACCGAATTGGAAGTCCGCCTCGCAAAAATGATCAGCGCGGCCGTGCCGTCCATGGAACAGGTGCGGTTCGTGAGTTCCGGCACGGAAGCGGTCATGAGCGCGATTCGCCTCGCACGCGGCTACACGAAGCGCGACAAGATCATCAAATTTGACGGCTGCTACCACGGGCACAGTGACTATTTATTGACTAAGGCCGGCTCCGGTGTGGCCACCCTCGGGCTACCCGATTCGCCCGGTGTGCCAGCCGACTTTGCCAAGCACACGCTGACCGCTCCCTACAATGATGTGCGCGCTGTCAAAGCTCTGGTCGAGGCCAACGCGAAGGACCTGGCCTGCATCATCGTCGAGCCGGTCGGGGGCAACATGGGCGTCGTGCCCCCGCATCCGGAGCTCCTGCCGGAGCTCCGCGAACTCACGCGTGCCTGCGGCGCGCTGCTAATTTTTGACGAGGTCATGACCGGCTTCCGCGTCCATTACGGCGGGGCGCAGACACTTTTTGGCGTGATGCCGGATCTCACCTGCTTGGGGAAAATCATTGGCGGGGGCCTTCCAATCGGCGCCTACGGAGGCAGGCGCGAGATCATGCAGATGATTGCGCCGGCCGGGCCGGTCTATCAGGCGGGGACACTCTCGGGCAATCCGCTCGCGGTGACGGCAGGCCTTGAAACGCTCAAGGCGCTGAAGGCTTCCAGCGTGTACAAAAAACTGGAGGCGAAATCAGCGGCGCTGGCCGATGGCCTCGGTAAAGCGGCCAAGCAGGCCGGCGTGCCGCTCACGCAAACGCGTGTGGGCTCGATGCTGACCGGATTTTTTACAAGCAGTCCGGTGACGGACTACGCGTCGGCAAAAACCTCTGACACGCAGCGCTACGCGAAGTTTTTCCAAGGCATGCTGGAGCGGGGGGTGTATTTCGCCCCGTCACAATTTGAAGCGGCGTTTCTCTCGACTGCCCACAGCGATGCTGATATTAAAAAAACGGTCGCCGCGGCCCACTTGGTTTTTAAAACTCTCTAGCGGCTCAGCTCGCCCACTACACCCGTATCTATTCGTCGTCGTCGTCCGCTTCCAGCGCTTCCTGCCGCCGCTGCTCCTCCATGGCATTGTGCAACAGCATGCGGATGAACATCGAATAAAGCGAACCCTTTTCGAGCGTTCCGCCGGGCGGCACGGCGATTCTGCCTTCCTTGATCATTTTATCCAGCCAGGCCTTCTGATCCGGAGCGATCAAGATTGGAATTTCGACCAGCCCGACCTTCCCAAACATATCCATGGTTTCGGCCTCCCTCGCGTATTTCGTTATTCGTGAAGCATGCAGCGCAAGCTGAGATAGGAACGACGCTTCACCAGAGACGTTATTCCAGCATCCCCGTTGTAGCCTTGTCAACCGACAGGCCCGAGCGTAGGCTTCTCAAGGCTCATTCGAACCACTGCTTGCAGAGAACATCCGCTCTTTTGGCAGGCATTGACGGTCCTGGCGCCGAGCGAGCTGGAGCTGCCGCTGCGCTGACAAGCTATTTTTTGTTTTTCTTCCCGTCCTTCTTGTCTTCCGCAAACAGCAACCAGGCGAGGACGACGAAGCCGATGGTGACGGCGGCGATGGCAAGCCAGGTTCCGAGTTTTTCGGGCATTCCCGGTCTCCTTTCAGCGGACCTTTAGCTTCGCGAGCAGCTCCGGATCCGCCCGTTTGACCTTGTTGTCCGGCGACGTGACCACCAGCGTGGCCGAGCCTTCCACGATCACGCGCCCACTGAGTTTTTCCCTGATCACGTGCGAAAACAGGAACGCCGCCTTGCCGTTGTCCGAAAAGGTCGTCTCGATTGCGAGCGTCTCGCCCAGTCGTGCCGGGGATTTGTAGTCGAGCTCAGCCCGGATAACCATGAAGATTGTTCCGTCCTTGGCCAGTTGCGGCACCGAGAGTCCGCGCTGCTCAAGATAGTCCGTCCGCGCCCGTTCAAAATACTTTAGATAATTTGCATAGTACACCACGCCACCGCAATCCGTGTCTTCATAAAAAATCCTTACGTCCACGCGCGCGATCCCCTTGCCCAGTTTCCGGACATCCCGCTATCAAAAACGCGTGTTTTCATTCTTTCACCTTGCTGTCGCTCGCTTGCCCGAGTGTCACGCGTCACGAAAGATTAATCCCCGGAAACATCGGCAGCGAGCTGTCATTGATGCCCGTGAGCTTGATGACAATGTCCTGGAGCTGCTGGAACCGTTCCGGTTTAACCGGCTCGAAGCCATGGCCAAGCACCGCGTGGTTGGCCGCGTCGAGCAACGGCTTCATCTTCGGCCACTGTGCCAGATATGCCTGGCCCGCCGGGCTGCCGAGTCCGGCCAGCGCGCGGAACTGATCGTGTAACGGCAATTTATATTTTCCGTCGAGATCGCTTAGGAAGCAGGTCCGGCAGGTCTCGCGCAACGCTTCCGGCAATTGCTCCGGCTGCACATCCCACGTTTTGATGTTGTACGATTTGAACAGGTGAACCTGCGCAAAGGCTTCCAGTGCCCGCACGAGCGCAACCAGGGCTGCCTCATAGTCGTGTTCGACTTCCGCGCGGCGCCGGGCGTGCGCGACCAGGTCCAGCGGCTGCATTTCCTTCACCGCACCAGGATCCAGCACAAGTTTTTCCAGAAACCCAGTGTTCTGCTTGACGACTGTCAGCAGGCTTTTCAACCCGGCCGGCCCGCCCCAGACGGAGACCATCTCCAGCGCCTTGTGCGCAGTCTTGAGCTTGTCCCACGTCTGCCGGTACTGGAATCGTTCCCACAAGCCATAGCCTTCCGCCAGATCAGCGAAGGCCCGGTACATCGGTTTCTGCCCGCCGCTCACACGCGCTTCAATTTGACGGAACAGCCCCTGCGCCGCTACGAAGGAACCTCGGTTGAAATGGTCGCAGGCCTCGCGGCGCAATTGGGTCGCCGCGGTATCCCACGGATTGCCCTGCAGCCAGGCTCTGCTCCGTCCCTCAAGAATAACAGGGTCATCGTCAGGGCCCGCTGTGTCTCCGATCGCCACCACGCGCGAGGTGAAGGGTAGCGCCGCCAGCGACAGCGCCGCGGCCATCGCGGGCGTGGCGTCGGTCAGATCCACGACCAGCTCTCCCGGCTGTACCTCCCAGGTTTTCATCATCTCGGGTAGTGCGCGCGCGACCGCCTGATACGATGACATGAAGCGCGCCACATTCGGCGTCACAATCCAATCCCACTTGCGCACCATCTGCTCGATCTTCGGCTGCACGGACGACTCAACGAGGGGTTGAGCGGATTCGGGGCCGAAGATGCAGAGCAACTCCGGCTTGAGCCGGTTGATGACATACACCGTGGCCGGCGCGTCATTGGTCAACGCCACAAGCAATGCTTTAACCGGTTGTTCGGCCGCCATACCGCGCGGACTATAGCATCGGGGCAACAGGCGTTCAACGAACCGGTGCCCGGATGCTTTCCCTTGGCGGCTGTTCATAGACACCAGTCTTTCGCCCGCATCGCGGGCGGGCGAACACACGCGGTGGACGATGGGCGGGCGGGACTGGCTCTTGCTGAAAAATGGATGGTGGCCGGCACAGAAATGACCGCGTTGACCATGAGCCTGACCGGCAAAAGCACGAAGCACCACCCGCTGCGAAGTGCCGCACAGCGCGCCTGCGGCTGCAGCATCCCGTTCATTTCAACGGACCCGCCGCCGAAGCCCCGCGAAGGCAGGGAACGCAGTTTGACAGTTCGCGCGCGGTTCCCTACAATCGAGTTACTCCATGAACGATCGTGCGATCAAAGCGTTTGACGATAGCGCCGAGGTCAAACGTAAGTTTGTTCGTGACCACGCGGACAAAATCTCCCACGTGGTTCCCCTCATCGCCCGCGCCCTTAAAGAGGGCCGCAAGATTCTCCTGTTCGGCAACGGCGGCAGCGCCACCGATGCTTCGCATCTCGCAGCGGAATTCGTCGGCCGCTATCACAAAGACCGCACGCCGCTCCCGGCCATCGCGCTTGGGTGCGATCCGGCGGCCGTCACCTGCATCGCCAACGACTACGGCTACGAGGAACTGTTTGCGCGTCAGGTGACCGCTCACGGCCAGAAGGGCGATATCGCCATCGCCATCAGCACCAGCGGAAATTCGCCCAACGTGCTCAAGGGTGTTGCGGCAGCGAAAGCCGGGGGCCTCATCACGATCGGCTGGACGGGCGGCACGGGCGGCAAGCTGGCCGGAATGGTGGACCAGGCGTTTATCGTGCCCTCAACGGTGACCGCGCGTATTCAGGAAAGTCACATCACGCTGGGTCATGTCCTCTGTGAACTCATCGAGAGCGAACTGTTTGAAAAAGTCCGTTAAAAGACTCCGCCCCCCCGTGCTTCCGCGCACGGCCCTGCCGCCAATCGACGTGTCGAAATTGAAAACCTACTCGCTGGGCCGCCGGCACAGCAAGGTGCGGCTGTCGGATTTTGCCTCGCCGTGGCGGCGAGGTGACTCGCTCCGTTCGTTCCTGAAGAATCTCCCCGACATCCTCGCCGTCAAAAACCTGCGTGCGGTGGCGCAGGCCATCGCAAAGGCGAATAAGCGCGGCAAGCCGGTGATTGTTGGCATGGGCGCCCATCCGACGAAGGTCGGCTTGAACCCGATTCTCGTTGATTTGATCGAGCGTGGTATCGTCACCGCCGTGGCGATGAACGGCGCCGTTGTTATCCACGATTTTGAACTCGCGCTGATGGGCCACACGTCTGAGGACGTGGACGCCGAGATCGACGACGGCCGCTTCGGTATGGCGGAGGAAACCGGCCGCATGCTCAACGACGCGATCACGCGCGGCGCAAAGGAAGGCTGGGGACTCGGCGAAGCGGTCGGTCATTACATCAACCGCTATCAGGGGCAGTTTCCCAACCGGGCATACAGCCTGCTCGCCACCGGCGCGCGGCTGGGCATCCCTGTGACCGTGCACGTCGCATTAGGAACAGATATCATCCACATGCACCCGTCGGCCGACGGTGCGTCCATCGGCGCGGCGTCGCTGCTCGATTTTCGCCGCCTTGCCGCCGTCGTGTCGCAGATGGAAGGCGGGGTCTACATCAACCTTGGCTCCAATGTCATCATGCCTGAAGTGTTCTTGAAAACCGTCACGCTGGGACGTAATCTGGGCCACGCGCTGGCGGACCTCACGACGGTGAACATGGATTTTCTGCCCCACTACCGGCCGCTGACGAACGTGGTGAAGCGTCCGACCCAGAAAGGTGGCAAGGGCTATTCGCTCGTCGGCCACCACGAGATCATGGTGCCGCTGCTGGCCGCAGCAGTATTGGAAGAACTCGGAGGCTGACCGGATGGTGCGGATGCTGCTCGCCGAAACCACCCCCGTCGCGCTCGAACAACTCCACGCCCATTGGGCCGACCTCAATACCAAATATTTCGACGGCATCTTACAGACAATCCGCATCGAGTGGAGCGCGCGGCTGACCTCATCGGCCGGCATGTTCGTAATTAGAATTGGGGGGGGCGGCCGCGAGGACAACCGCCCCCGCCGGCTCATCCGCCTCTCGACGCCGTTGCTCCAGCACCGCTCCGAGCAGGAACTGCTCAGCACGCTGGCCCATGAGATGATCCATCAGTGGCAGTTCGACGTGCGTCGGCGCCGGCCGGACCATGGCGATGACTTCCTTGACAAGATGGCGGTAATGAACGCGGACGGTCTTCGTATCACGATTCATCACGCGCTTGATGAGGAAGTGGGCGCCTTCATGACCTACGCCTGGCGCTGCCTCGACTGCGGGCAGGATTACCGGCGGCAGCGCCGGACGATCCGACCCAGGGACCACCGCTGCGGGGCCTGTCATGGCCCGCTTGGCGAGGTGTTGCCGGGTAAGCTACTGCGCAAGCGGCGGCCCGTGCGCCCCTTGCATCGCTCCGCGCAGTACCGGCCACCGCCCTTCGTCCAACTGGAACTCCCCTTCCCGAACTCCTGACGAGGATCGCGCCATGGCGAAATGGCCACGGCAAATCGTCTTCGGCGACGTGGATGCGATGTTCGCCTCCGCGGCAGTCGTGGCCGATCCGTCGCTGGCCGGCAAGCCGATCGCCGTGGGCGGGCCGCCGCCACGCGGCATCATCGCCGCTGCCAGCTACGCGGTCCGCTCCTTCGGCGTCCATTCGGCCATGCCGACCGCGCAGGCCAAGAAGCTCTGCCCGGGCCTTATTCTGATTCCACCGGACCGTCCGCTCTACAAACGTCTGCATGAGCAGATGCGCGCCGTCACCGATCGCCTGTTCCCGGTGACCGAGTGGAGCAGCATCGATGAGTTCTATGCCGACGCGACCGACCTACAATTGCTCCATCCCAATCCAAAGGCCCTAGGCCAGATGGTCAAGGACGAGATGTTCAAGGCAACCGGCCTGTGCTGCACGATCGCGATCGCCACGAGCAAGCCCCTCGCCAAAATCGCCGCTGACGCCCACAAGCCGGACGGGCTTGCCATCATCGAGCCGAGCACTGAGGCGGCGTTTCTGGCACCGCTTCCGGTGAAATCGCTTCCGGGCATCGGACCAAAGACGGCCGAGGCGCTCAAGCGGATCGGCGTCCGCACGATCGGCGATTTATTAGAGCCTCGCTTCGATGTGGCGCTCGCGCGCATGTGGGGCCCGCGGCTCCCTCTCGTGCAGGCGCTCGCGCAGGGAACGGACGATGACCCGGTCGTCCCCGAACGCGACCAGAAAAGCCTCGGGCACGAGACCACGTTTGACCATGACACGACTGATCTCGCGTTGCTAGAAAAGACGCTGAAAGAATTTCTGGCTGCGCTCGCGCATGAACTGCGCGTCGAGAGGCTGGCCGCCGGGTCCTTCACGGTCAAACTGAAGGACTCGGCGCACAAGATCACGACGAAGCAGCGTCACTTTCCCAAGCCGCTCAACGACGATCCGATGATGTGGCCGGATATTCGCGCAGCGCTAAAACATCTCATGGCTCCGGACACAAGGTACCGCCTCGCTGGCGTCACACTGACCGATCTCGTCCCCGCCTCCGCCGGACTATTCGATCAGAAGCGGAGCAAGGCTCTTGCCGCCATGGACGCAATCATCGAAAAGCACGGCGCAAAGGCAATCGGTTTAGGAAAGACGTCGGAGAAGAATTCCTGACAAAACGCTACGCGTCGGGCGGCCGTACGGAGTTCAGAAACGCCTCCACTTCCTTAATCACGACGGCTTGTTCGGACGGGCTCAGCTTACCCCAGTGCTCGCGCAGCGGCTCGAAGAAGCGCCGCAGTGAAGAATACAGCGCGTAAGTTTTACTGTTCATGTCGTCCGGACCGGCCATGCTCATTTCTCCTATCGTCGAAACGCGTCTTTGCCCTTGACCACATCTTCAAGTAATTGATCGGCCAGTTTGACCGCGCGGCGCCGCTTGAGCCAGTCCCGCACAGCAAACGCGACCAGAAAAACGGCTCCGACCAGCAGGGGCAGAGTGGATTCCACCGTATCCATCGGGC
The DNA here is from genome assembly GCA_016873435.1 of Nitrospira sp. NCBI lineage: Bacteria > Pseudomonadati > Nitrospirota > Nitrospiria > Nitrospirales > Nitrospiraceae > Nitrospira > Nitrospira sp. Next base: position 52,006 of record VGXF01000003.1, on the reverse strand, counting down.
TAGGATTTGCGCCTCCTGTTCCAGTAAGATGCCCCTCATGCCTGACAAGATCAAGACCAAAGATGATCTGATGAAGATCCTGCCCATCGAGCGGGCGCGGGGCCGACGGATCGTCTTCACCAACGGCTGCTTCGACCTGCTGCACGTCGGCCACGTGCGCTACCTGCAGGTCGCGCACGACATGGGTGACATCCTTATCATCGGCGTGAACACCGACGCCTCCGTGCGGACCTTGAATAAGGGCAATAGCCGCCCGATCGTGCCGCAGGATCAGCGCGCCGAGGTGTTGGCGGCGCTGGCCTGTGTGGATTACGTCGTGCTCTTCGACGAATCGGACCCCGGGCAGCTCATCGCTGACCTCCGGCCGGATGTGCTGGTGAAGGGCGGTGACTGGCAACCCGATCACATCGTCGGCCGCGAATCGGTCGAAGCCCGCGGCGGCGTCGTGCGGACCATCCCGCTCGTCCCGGACGTCTCTACGACCACCCTCGTCGACAAAATCCGTGAGGGCGCCAAGCGTGACGCGTGAAGCGTCCCTTGCGGGATGATACGATCGGCCTGATTTTTCTTGACGCGTCACGCATAACACGCCCTCCATGCCGACACCCGCGCCCCCGACGTCATGGGATCAGCTCCTCAAGCCCGCGCAGGACGCCCTGCGTGAAGCGGGCGCGCATCCCTGTCTCACCGGTTTACACGGTTCCGCGACAGCCTTTGCACTGACGCTCCTCTCACACCGGGACAATCGTTCCTGGCTGATCATCCGCGCAACAGATGAAGAAGCCGCGCGGCTGGCCGATGACCTGGCATTTTCCCATCACCTGCTGGGGCTACCGATGGACGTTCTCTCGCTTCTGCCAGAGTGGGAAACCCTGCCCTATGAAGCGATGGCGCCGCACGTCGACCTGGTCGCCCGCCGGATGCGGACCTTGCACCGGCTTGCCTTGGGCCAGCGGACGGTGTTGGTCACCTCGGTGCCCGCGCTGTTACATCGTCTGCTACCGCGCGACACGCTTGCGGGCGCCTGTCTCAAACTGGCTCCCCGCGCGTCGATCGAGCGCGACATGCTGATCGCGCGGCTGCTCCGGCTCGGCTACCGGCGCACCTCGGTGGTGGAAATCCCCGGCGAGTTCAGCATCCGCGGCGGTATCGTGGACATTTATTCCCCTGCATACGACGATCCATTACGCATCGAGTTTCTTGGCGATACGGTCGAGTCGATCCGTTTGTTCGACCAGACCACGCAGAAATCCACCGCCACGCGCGGTGAGACCTGGGTCCTGCCGGCGCGCGAGCTGATCCGACCCGAAGGCCGCGCCGACAGCCTAGACGATCTCCCGCCGGACGCGGAATGGCACGGGCCGGATGTGTACGACCGAATGGACACGCTGTTCGATTATTTTTCTGAGCCGCCAGTGCTCGTCTTCGACAACCCGCCGACCCTCGCTGCGCAGGCGGAGGCCTTCTGGAACACGCTGCCGGACGCGCACGCGCGCCACAGCGGGAAGGACAAGCGCGAACCCTATCCGGAGCCGGCCCAGCTCTTTCAGGTTTGGGCGGAGATCACCGCACGGATCGGCGCCGGGTGTTGTCTGGCGACTGCCCCGGTCGCCTCACTCGACGAGTCGTGGCAGCCGGTTTTCACCTTTCCCGTCCAATCGCTAGCCAGTGTGGGCCTGGCCCAGCGGGGTACGCCGTTTACCGAAACGCTGGCCATCCTCGACCGGCTGCGTGGCAGTGGCCTGGTCGTGCTGGTCGCACGCAGCCGCGGCCAAGTGGACCGTTTGCTCGCGCTCTTTGGCGAGCACGATCTGCCCGCCATGCGCTGGACGCCGCAACAGTGGACCGCGCTCGCGTCGACGCCTGGCGGCGCGCGGAAGCTGCCCTTCGCGTTGATCCAAGGCAATCTCTCCTCCGGCTTTGTCGCCGACGGCGGGCGGCTGACGATCGTCACCGAGGAGGAGCTATTTGCAAAGGGCGCGCGGCATCGCCCGCAGCCCAAGAGCAAGGCCGCTGCGTTCCTCTCCTCGCTAGAAGATCTGAACGAGGGCGATTTTGTCGTTCATAGGCAGCACGGCATCGCCCGGTACAAGGGGCTGCGCCGGCTGTCAGTGCAGGACTTCGACAGCGACTATCTAATTCTGGAATTCTCCGGCGGCGACATGCTCTATATACCGCTCGACCGGCTCAATCAAATCCACCGCTACTCCGGGGCAGACGGCCACGTGCCACGCATAGACCGGCTGGGCGGATCGAGCTGGTCGCGCACTACGGCACGTGTCAAAAAAGACATTGAAGAAATGGCGCAGGAACTGGTCGAGCTCTACGCGAACCGCGAACTGGTCCAACGTGCTGAATACGGAGGCGACAGCACGCTGACCCACGCGTTTGAAGCGGCCTTCGAATACGAAGAAACCGAAGACCAGCGCCGCGCGATCGAGGATATCAAGCGCGACCTGGAGTCCCCCCGGCCAATGGACCGCCTCGTCTGCGGCGACGTGGGCTACGGGAAGACGGAAGTGGCGATGCGCGCCGCCTTCAAGGCGGTGGAGGACAACCGGCAGGTGGCCGTGCTGGTGCCAACGACGATCCTTGCTCAGCAGCACTACGACAATTTCTCGCAGCGCTTTGCGCCGTTTCCGGCGCGCGTGGCGATGCTCTCGCGCTACCAGAGCGTGAAGGAGGCGAAGGCTGTCGTGAAGGATCTGGCCTCCGGCGCGATCGACGTCGTGATTGGCACGCACCGCCTGCTCCAGAAGAACATCGAGTTCCGCAACCTGGGCCTCGTGATCATTGATGAAGAGCAGTGGTTCGGCGTCCGCCACAAGGAACGGCTCAAGCAGATGCGGACGCAGGTGGATGTGCTGACGCTCACGGCCACGCCGATCCCGCGCACGCTCCAGATGGCCATGTCGAGCCTGCGTGACCTCTCGATCATCGAAACCGCGCCCGCCGGACGGCTGGCGATCAAGACCCAGGTGCTCCGTTACGGCGAGACGGCCATCCGCGAGGCCATCCTCCGCGAGCTGGGCCGCGGGGGGCAGGCCTTCTACGTCTACAACCGCGTCCAGTCACTGGAACGCATGGGCGCCAAGCTCCAGGCGCTCGTGCCTGAAGCACGCATGGTCATGGCGCACGGGCAGATGGACGAACGGCTGCTCGAGGCAGTCATGATGAAATTTCTGCGCCGCGAGGCGGACGTGCTCGTCACCTCAGCAATCATTCAATCAGGGCTTGACGTGCCAACTGCCAACACGATTCTCGTGCATCGCGCTGACACGTTCGGGCTGGCACAGCTCTATCAGTTGCGTGGCCGTGTCGGCCGCTCCGGCCAGCAGGCCTATGCGTACTTTTTGACGCCAGAGGAAGGCGAGCTGACGCCCGACGCGCAGAAGCGCCTCGTCGCGATCCAAGAATTCACTGAATTGGGGTCGGGTTTTCGGATCGCCGCCGCTGACATGGAAATCCGCGGCGCCGGGAATTTATTGGGCAGGCAGCAGTCCGGGCACATCGCGGCGATCGGCCTGGATCTCTACATGAAACTGGTGGAGCAGGCGGTCCAGCAGATCAACGGCGCGGTCGTCGAGGAGGAGATAGACCCAACGCTGCATCTCCATGTGTCGGCCTTCATCCCCGAGGACTATGTCGCCGATTCGCACCAGCGCCTCTCGCTTTACAAACGGCTCTCCTCCTGCCGGCAGGTGGGCGATCTGGCGCTGCTCCATGGAGAAATCCAGGACCGGTATAGCGCGCTCCCTGAACCGGTGGAGCGGCTATTTGAGGTGATGCAGATCCGCTTGCTGGCGCAGTCGCTCCACCTGGCCCAGGTGGAAGTCAAACCCGGCCCGCCCGCGTCGGTCATGCTGGCCTTCGACGCCCGCACCGCACTGCCGGAGCGCGGCATCCGCGCCGTCATGGACAAATACCCGCGCCGGTTCCGCCTGCTCTCGCCCCGCGCCTTCGAATTGCAGTTCCCGCAGCCAGACTGGGCCTCGGTGTTCCCGGAGCTGACCGCCGCCTTGCAAACGCTGGCGGGGTGTGATACCAAAATGCACGTCAAGCCAGCATGATCACGACGATTTCCACAACAACGACCCCCGCGCTGGCGATAGTCTCACTGTGTCTGACGCTGGCCCTATCGGGCTGCGCGCCCGCAGCCTCTGAGGAATCCCCCGTGCTCGCGGTCGTCAACGGCAAGCCCATCACGCAGAGCGAGTTCGACGTCCGATGGAGCGAGCTGCCGGAATCCCGCCGGGCGCGCTACCAGCGCGAGGGGGGCAAGAGGAAATTTCTCGACGACATGATCGCGCGCGCACTGCTGATCCAGGAGGCGCGCCGGCTCGGGTTTGACCAGTCGCTGGACGTCCGCGAGAAGGCCCAGCGGTACCAGGAACAGCTCGCGCTCGACGAACTGGTCCGCGAGGTGATGAAGAACCGCGTGCAGGTCTCACCGGAGGAGCAGGAGGCCTATTATATGGCGCATTCCTCCGCCGTACTGGCCTCGGAGCGCATCCGCGCCGCACAGATCGTTGTCCCCTCCGCCATCCAGGCGCTGAAGATCAAGAAGCAGCTCGATGAGGGCGCTGACTTTGCCCAGCTCGCGAAGAAATTCTCGACTGACGCGGCCACGAAAAATCGGGGTGGCGAACTGGGTCTCTACCGCAAGGGCTCCGCAACGCCCGAAATCGAAGCTGCCATTCTCACGCAGAATCCTGGCACGGTCAGCGAGCCGATTAAGGTGTCCGCGGGCTTCGCGCTGGTCAAGGTGACCGGCCACGATCCCCTGGACGCCCAGAGCGCGCATGTGGCCCGCGAGCGGCTCCAGCAGGAGCTCTATGCAGAAAAGCGCCGCAAGCAGTTCGAGGAATTCCTCGCTGGACTGCGCGACAAGGCCACGATCCGTATGGCCGAGGCCTCCCGCATTATTCCCGATGCGCCGGGTCAGGTGCCCGGCGTCCCCAACACGCCCTGATCCCGCCGCGCGTATGCTCATGCGTACCTGGCTCATTCAAATGGTCCTGGCCGCTGGCGTCCTGGCTCCGCTGCAGGTCATCGCCGCCGACGTGGTGGACCGGATCGTCGGCGTAGTGAACAAGGAAGTCATCATGCTCTCCGAGCTCAACACGGAAGTGGAGCCGGAGCGCAAGCGCCTGCAGAAGCAATACCGCGGCGCCGAGCTGCGGAGCCGCCTCCAGCAGGCTGAGTACCGGACGCTGACGCGCATCATCGAGCGGCGGCTTCAGATGCAGCATGCGCAGACAAAGGGCGTGGACGCCTCCGAGGAGGATCTTCGTCGGACGGCGCTGGATCTCCAGCAACGGGGCACGCCGGTGAACCTCGACGATCCAAAGGATAAGAAGGCACTCAAAGAACAGTTAATCCTCTTCTCACTCGAGAGCCGCGAGGTGCGGACAGGGATCATGGTCTCGGACAACGACCTCAGTCGGTTTTACGAGAGCCACATGACACTGTTTATGCTGCCCGATGAATACCGGATCAGCCAGATTCTCCTGTTGCCCCGGAAGACCGAGACGCGGAAGGATTTGCACCTGCGGGCCCAGGATGTGTACGGCCAGCTCAAGAAGGCTGATGAGTTCGACGATCTGGCGCTGCGGTATTCTGACGATCCCGACGCGACGCGGGGTGGGGCGCTGGGCTTCATTCGGAAGGGCGAAATGGATCCGGCCATCGAACGCAGGATCTCCACCCTTCAGCCCGGGCAAATTAGCGAGCCGGTTGAGACGCCTGACGGTTTTCATATCATCCGGCTGGATGAAAAGAAGACTGCGCAGTTCCGTCCGTTCGAGGAAGTGAAGGCCGATATGCGGGGAATCGTGTTCCAGCAGAAGAGCGCGGATCGATATCAGCAGTGGCTCACGGACCTCAAGGGCAAAGCGTATATCGAGGTCAAACTCTGACGCGGCAACGATGAAGCATGAACGGAGACTGATGACGTCAGAAGTTCGCCCTTCCTAATTCATCGTTCAACATTTTTCTGATTTCCCCCCGCAGTTCGTCCCGCCCCTCGTGCGTCACAGAAGAATAGGCCACCAGCGGTATCGCATCCGGCAGGCCGAGCAGGTCCCGGACCGCCGCCGTGCTGGCCGGGCGCTCGCTGCGGGTGAGCTTGTCCACCTTCGTCGTCACGACGACCAGTGGCCGACCGATTTCGGTGAGCCATTGGAAGGCGCCGGCATCGTGCGGTTCCGTCCCGCGCGAATCTACGAGCAGGACAATCCCCTTCAGCCCGTCGCTGTCTTCGAGATAGGCATTGATTAGCGGCTGCCAGCGGGCGCGGATCGTCTTGGACACCTTCGCATAACCATAGCCGGGCAGGTCCACCACATAAAACTCCCGCGCGTGCGGGCTATCCGTCGTCACGCGGAAAAAGTTAATTTGCTGCGTCTTGCCGGGCGTGCGACTCACGCGGGCCAACCCTTTCCGGTGCAGCAGCGAATTGATCAGGGAGGACTTGCCGACGTTGGATCGCCCCACGAACGCCACGGCAGGCAGGTGGTTCTGCGGAAACTGGTCTGGCTGTTCGCAGCTTTTGACGAAATCGGCTGAAAGAATTTTCATGCGGGCCGGCCTTTCACGTTTCACGGTTTACGTTTTTTTCCTGTATCATCGGTCCATGACGAAGTCAATCGTCCGCCGCATCCTGCTTAGGCTCCTACTGGGTCTTGTGCTGCTGACCGTCCTGCCGCTGGGCGGAGTGGCGCTCTATCTCTGGGCAACCTTCCCGGATGTGAAGGGACTGGCGAAGGAGAATCCGGCGACCACGGCGCTGATTGAGGCGCACATGGCCGAGCTCCGCGCTGAGAAGCCGGATGCGCAGCCACAGCGTGTGTGGGTGCCACTGTCAGAAATTGCCCCCGCCCTCCAGTATGCCGTAATCGTCTCCGAGGACGCCGCGTTTTATTTTCATAGGGGGTTCGACTGGGAGGGCATCCAGGAGGCTGCGCTGCAGAACTTCAAGGCCGGCAAGCTGCAGCGGGGTGGGAGCACCATTACGCAACAACTGGCTAAGAACCTCTATTTGTCATCGAAAAAAACACTGCTCCGGAAGATACAGGAAGCGTTGATCACCGACGCCATGGAGAAGGCCCTGACGAAAAAGCGTATTCTGGAAATTTATCTCAACGTCGTTGAATGGGGTCACGGCGTGTACGGCGCGGAGGCCGCTGCCCGGCACCACTTCAACAAGCCTGCGGCTGATCTGTCGCTGGAAGAAGCCGCTTTGCTCGCCGCCGTGCTGCCCTCCCCGCGCAGCTACGACCCAATGCGCATCACGAAATATCTGTTCGTTCGTTCGCAGCAAATTGCGCGGCTCGTCGCCGAACGCGAGGGCAAGAAGTCGTTGACCGGCACCAATCACCGCGAAAAACCTGACTAACTGCGCCTTCATCGCCACCCAGCCCGGTCCCGTCAAAACGCTGGGCGCTCTGTGACGCATGATAAGCGGATTAAAGTCGACTATCGTGGGGGTTGGTTGGTTTGTCTGGTTCGTTCGGAGCAACCAAGCAAACGCAACAAATCAGATGCGCTGTCCGGCAGCCTGCTACTGCGGTTACCCTTTTGCGTCGCCGATCTCGAGAGAGCCCTGTTCGCCAAAAATTGCCGATTCGTGCGCATAGTATTTGAACTCGAGCAGATTGTGCGAGGGATCTTCCAGAAAGAAAGTCAGATGTTCCGTCGGCTTGCCTTCGTAGCGCCGACGCGGCTGCTGATAAAAAGTCAGACCGTTAGCCCTGGCCCGATCCGCCAGCGCCTGCCAGGCTTTTTCCGTTGTAAACACCAGCCCGAAGTGGCGCGGGTAGACGCCTTTCTGCTTCGGCAGCGGCTCCTCCACCAGATGTGCCACGATCTGATGCCCTGCCAATCCGAAAATCACGGCGTCGCCCGTTTCACGACCGAGCGAACAGCCCAGCCCGGCCACGTAAAATTTCTTTGCCGCAGCGAGATCGGTGATGGGAAATGCGAGATGAAAGAGCGCCTCGGTCATGCGGGTACCTTACCGCGGCCGCGTGTCGGGCGCAATGCTCATGTAAATCGGTCCCGGACAACCGGTTTGTCGGTTCCATCCCACCAACCAGCGGTCATGTGCGGGGTTGTGTGGCGGATGGCGAAGCGGTTGTCGGGTGACAGTACGAGTGCGCCGGCCGCGCCCTTGATGCGCGAGACCAGTTTGCGGAGCACGCGCTGGGTCGCCGCCTTCGGAGTCTCCCCCGCTTCCAGGCAATCCACAATTTCCTTGGCCACTGCGACTCTGATGATGCTTTCACCAAGACCTGTCATGGACACGGCACCGGCTTTATCGTCAGCGTAGACCCCGCAGCCAATTAGTGGTGTGTCGCCGACGCGGCCCGGTAGCATAAGCGCGATGCCGCCAGTCGACGCGCCAGCCGCCACATGGCCTTGCCGGTCAAGCGCGACTGCCCCGACAGTCTCGCGTCCGAGCGCATCGCTCGAACGAAGTTTCCGAAACAGCGCCCGCGTGTGCCCTGTCTGTGGTTCCGATAGACTGGCTATGCGTTGCTTTGCTTTCGCGGTGGCCTGTTGTTTGGCGGTCGGATCTGGCTGCCGTTCAAGTTGGAAGCGCCGCGCGAATTTCGTGGCCAGCTCCCCGACGAGTAGCACATGCGCCGTTTCGTCCATGACAAGCCGCGCAGCCGTGATGGGATGACGAACCTCCTGGATGGAGGCCACCGCTCCAGCGGCCAGCGAGCAACCATCCATGATCGAGGCGTCCATGCGGCGCGCGCCGTCCAGTTGCAGATTCGAGCCGGTCCCCGCGTTGAATAATCCAGAGCCCTCCAGCGCGTGGATTGTCGCCTCCACTGCATCAAGCGCTGAGGCACCACGCTGCAGGAGTTGATACCCGATGCGCAGGGCCTCCGTGAGACCGCCGCGCTGCTCGCCGGTCATGGGCCGTGCGCCCGCCCCGCCATGGGCGAGAATGATCGGCGTGTGGCGACGAGCGTGTGTTACCACGAAGGGCTCGCCGTGTTCTTCGTATCGTGTCGTCCGCGAAGCGAGACGGGCCAGACTCGCGCGACAGGGGGACCAAACTTATGGCACGTTTTGCTTTGCTCGCCAGTCCTGCGAGTCGCGCACGAGAAACGAGATACATCCCGGGCTTGACAAGATTTGATCATCGAAGCGAACTAGCTCAGGAGAATGTTTTTCGCTTTTCTGTAGGAGGAATCCTGCATGCGGTCTAGATCGCCCCGCACAAAGCCGAGCCCCGCGACGCAGAGCTCAAAGTTCTCCGAGAGCTGCCGGAACAGCGGTGCGCGGCCGTCGGAAGTCTCGCCGCAACGGGCGACGATTCCGTAGGACCGCTTGCCCGTCTTGACGTAATCCACAAGGAAATCTTTGTGGTAGATCATACTTGCGGACTTGAGCCGCGTGAGATATTCGGGAAACAGCCCTGCCATGAAGAGCGTGAAGTCTCCGATGTGGCGATGGACCTCCTGCTCGCGTTTGAGGGTCCGCGCCTCCAGCAGCACTTCCGACTCGTAGAGAAGGTCGACAACCGTGTCGAGTTGCTTGCCCCGTTGGTTGCGGATCTTGTATAGGCGGTCGAGATGCGTGAAGTCCACGAGGAGATTGGTGACGTAGCCGGTGACGGTCTGATTCGGCCAGCCCAGCGTTCCGGCGAAACGCCGTTCGGTCAGAGCGCCGAACAGCTTTCGGAGCGGGTGATGCTTAGAGATGGGACACTCCATGTCACCCTCCTGCGTGAGAAAGTATGCCAAGCCGGCTTCCGTTTGGCAACCCGGCGGTTTCCCCGTCTTCGTTACCGGTACATTTTTGCTGACTTAACCGCGACTGTCTAATACAAATGTCACCGGGCCGTCATTAATCAATTCGACCTTCATGTGCGCGCCGAAGACACCGGTCTGGATCGTCAGGTCTGTAGTCTTCTTCAGTTGTTCGACGAACTGCTCGTACAACCGTTTGGCCACGTCAGGATCGGCCGCCTGATCGAATCCGGGCCGCCGTCCCTTTTTTGTATCGCCCAGCAGCGTGAATTGCGAGATGGCCAGTATGCCGCCGCGAATCTCAGCCAGCGAGCGGTTCATCTTGCCGGCCTCGTCGCTGAAAATGCGGAGCGCCGGAATTTTTTCGACGAGGTGCGCGAGATCGGTTTCCGTGTCGCCCTTGGCCACGCCGAGCAGGACGACGAGACCGGCACGGATCTGCCCTACGATTTTCCCGTCCACTTCCACTGAGGCCTGCGTGACGCGCTGAATGACGGCTTTCATGCCCCCCCCTGTTGCTCGTCATTCATTATCCGTCATTCGTCCGGAATCACTCGGATGAACCGCTACGATTGACGAGTGACGAATTACGAATGACGTCGCTGTCCTTGCTGCAGCAGTGCCAGCGTCCCTTCCAACTTCAGCAGCTTCCGCTTCACGGGCAATCCACACGAAAACCCGCCGAGCGAGGCGTCATACGCGAGTACGCGGTGGCAGGGCACGATGAGCGGCACTGGATTGGTGCCCAGTGCATGGCCAACCGCCCGCGCGTAACGCCGCCCGCCGAGCTTGGAGGCGATCCAGCCATAGGAACGGGCGCGGCCGTAGGGAATCCGGAGCGCGGTCTGCCAAACGCGCCGCTGAAACGACGAGCCGCCTGAGAGATCGATCGGCACATCGATGGTCTTCCGTTTCCCGGTCAGAAAGGCCACGACCTGCCGCTGAGCGTCGCGCAGTAAGTGGCCAGTGGCCCGTGACGAGTGTCTGGTCTTCCCCTGCCCCTGGCCTCTTCCCAAGAGCCTCACGCCTGCGAAGGTCGCCAGGGCTTGCTCGGCTGCACTGCGCGACGGTTTGGAGAGCACAATGGCCGAGACGCCTTTGTCCGAGACGGCGACTCCCGTCCAGCCCCAGCGCGTCCTGAAGACCGTATGCGGCACACGGTGAGAAACGTGAGGCGTTGGTTTTTCGGCGATTGTTTTACTGCTCATCCCTGCCCCCTAACGCCTACCCTCTTACCTTTCGTCGCACGATCTGCCAGACCGTATCTAGCTCGTCAGACTTCAGCAGCGCGTGAATGCCGATGTAGCCGGTCACGCTCAGACTGATGCCGCCCGTCAGTATGACCGTCTTGCCGATCCAGTCGCCTTCATGCGTCCAGGCCTCCGCACCTGAGACTCGGAGGCAGACTGCCACCAGCGGTACCGTTGCCAGCAGCGTGCGGAGAGCCGATTGCCCAACACTCAACCACGCCACTCCGCCCAGCCGCCGCGTCAGGATCGCCACGAGCAGGCCAACGTTGACCATGGAGGCCAACGCGGTGGCCAGCGCAAGCCCGGCGGCTTCGAGGTGATCCATCAAGAGAATGGAGAAGGCCAGGTTGGCCAGCACGGAGATGGCGGCCACCGCCGCTGGGGTGACCGTGTCCTGCAGTGAGTAAAAGGCCGCGACGATTATCCGCACGCCGGCGAAGGCCCAGAGCCCGACGGCGTAGCACAGCACCGCCGTGGCTGTAGCAGCGGTATCCGTCGCGGTGAACGACCCGTGCTCGAAAAACAGATGTACGATCGGCTGGCGCAGCAGGATCAGCCCCAGCATCGCCGGCAGGATGATGAATAGGATCATCCGTAGACCGAAGGTCAGCGTGACCCGCAATTCGTCCAGGGCACCGCGCGCCGCCTGTGCAGAGAGCGTCGGCAGAATGGCCGTGGCCAGCGCCACGCCGAAGATGCCGAGCGGAAATTGAATGAGCCGCATGCCATAGAACAGATAGGTCGGCCCCCCCGCAAAGAACGAGGCCAGGATCGTGCTGACCGTGATGTTGATTTGCGTGACGGAGAGGCCGAGCAGCGACGGAATCATGAGCGCACCGATGCGCTTGACGCCGGGATGCCGGGGGTTAAAGCGCCAGCCAAAGACCATCCCTCGAAATGCCAGCCCCGGCAATTGCATTGCGAACTGCGCCGCCCCGCCGGCCACCACGCCGATCGCCACGCCGATGATCGGCTCCGAGAAGGTTGGTGCGAGAAAGAGCGTACACCCGATGATGAACACATTGAAGAACACTGGCGAAAGAGCCGGCGCGGCGAAGGCGCGCAACGAATTGAGAATGCCCATGGCCAGCGCGGCCAGGCTGATGAATAAGAGATAGGGAAACATGATGCGGGTGAGCACGGTGGTCATGGCCAGCTTGTCGGGCTGGCTGTGGAAACCGGGCGCGAGCAGCCAGACGATGCTAGGCGCCGCGACGATGCCCAGGAGGGTGATAGCCGTGACGATCGTCAGCAGCGTCGTGAAGACGGCGCTGGCCAGCTCCCAGGCGTCTTTTTTATCGCGCAACGTGTGATATTCGGTGAAGACCGGAATGAAGGCCGATGACATCGAACCTTCGGCAAAGAGTTCACGGAGCAGGTTGGGAATGCGATAGGCAACGAAGAAGGCGTCAGCCGCGGCGGTCGCGCCGAAGAGGCGCGCCAGCACTATGTCGCGGATGAAGCCCAGAAGGCGACTGGCGAAGGTGGCCAGGCCGATCAGACCTGCGGATTTGACGACATGATGGTTCTCGGTGGACGGTGGACGCGGCAACTCAGGCGGGGGGGTCGGACCGGACATCGGCCGGATTGTAACTAAAGCGGCAGGGGGAGTCTACGGGCGCGGTCCGGGTCTGGTGTATCGTTGATGGGCTGACCGCCCCTCTTTAAACCAGGCCCGCGGCAGCAAAGAAAATTGGAAGTCTATTGAGGATCGATACCATTGTGATTGGATCATACGCTGGCATTGGAGATAAAGCGGTAGAAATTAATTCGACACCGTAACCGTTACGACAGGAGAAGTTCTTGGTGTGGGCTCCGTACGGGTTCCTAAAGCAGCCGTTCCATAAATGCTGCCGTACTGAGAATGACAGGCGCCGCCCCAAAAGAGGGGCAAAACAGTCAGCGCGAAAAACGCATTTGAAGCAAGTCACTTTTTCTTCTTCAATCGTGTGTAGTTCTCGCACCCTGCCTCATACATCTTGTCGCACGCTTTATCGTAATAATCCAGTGCGTCTGAGTTGCTTTGTCTGACGCCTTTCCCATATCCATATTCGTACATCGTACCAACTAAAATACACCCCGCTGCAAATCCTCCGTCGCACGCTTTGCGAAACAGCGCTACCGCCTGAAACGAATCTTGTGTGACGCCTGTGCCTTTTTCATACATCAGCCCCAGTAAGGTGCACCCTTCCGCATCGCCTCCGTCACACGCTTTACGATACACCGCTGCCGCCTGTATCGAGTCTTGTGTGACGCCTACGCTTTTTTCAAGTTTGTGCATCACACCCACACTGGTACACGCTGTCGCATCGCCTCGGTCGCATAGTGTTCTGAGATGTTTGACCGCGGGAGACTCTTCCGACCATGAGGCATTCGGAAAGCCACTCGCTGCGAATAGAGTAATGGCGAGAAGCAGATAACGAGGATTCATAGGTCACCCTCCAAGAAGAGTTTACGAGAAAACGAGCCGGGACAAGCATACAATAAAGGGGCTATTTGTAATTATTCTTCCGTCGCCAGTCCCACGGCGGGATGGGGTTGGCATCAATCCAGAGCCCGCGCTTGGCGTCCCGCGCTTGGCGTTCTAACTGTTTCAAAACTGCGTCGCTCTGTGCATACTTCTGGTACCACCAACAAAACCCCTGCCGAACTAATTCCTGATTGAGATTGCGTCCATCAGTAAGAGTAATCAGTCCAATGATGCGTTGGTACTTGTCCCGCCCAAAATCTGTGACTATCACTTCTTGCTTATCTGCAAGCCCCCTGGTGAACTCGGTCGCCTGTGGTCCCCAGGGTTGATCGGTTTCAGGGCAATCAATGCCGTTGAGGCGAATCTTTTGTAGGGACCCGTTGGCCGAGACCGTGACGGTATCCCCATCGTGAACGCTCGCCACGGTTGCTCGAAAAGTGGCCTCTGGTGTGACGGGAAGGGACGATGAGCGCGGAGCGGGCGTTGCACAAGCAACGATTCCTAGTGAGAGCAGTATGACTAAACTACAAGGGCGTATCATTGACGCATGGAGCCTCCGCACGCGAAGTGTTTGATTCTAAATTCAAAGGCTTGAAACGCTCACCCCTTGGATGATGGGGAGCTTTTGGGAAAGCCGGTTAGAATAGCCTGTGAGCGGAGTTCGAGCGGTACGGCTTCTTTTTCACGCCCCATCTGCCGCAGCAGCATGGCATGCTCATCGAGACTTCGGGCGACATCCGGATGGGATGGACCCTGGACCTTTTCGCGAATGGCAGTGATGCGGCCGAACAGCGGCTCGGCCTGCGCGAACCGGCTCTGGCTCGCATAGAGCTGTGCCAGATTTCTTAGCGTGAGCGCCGTCTCTAGATGTTCCGGGCCGAAGACCTTCTCCTTGATCGCCACGGCCCGGACCAGCAGCGGCTCCCCGTCGGCGTACTGGCCGTGCCGACGATAGAGCACGCCGAGATTGTTGAGCGTTGCCGCCACGTCCGGATGCGTCTCGCCATGAACCGCCTGATAGATCTTCAGCGCCCGGAGGTAGGCCGGCTCCGCTTCGGCATTCTTGTTCTGGGCCGCATAGGCCTGCGCCAGCGCGGACAGGGCCTGTGCGACCCGCTTGTCGTCAAATCCAAAGGCCTCCGCCTTGACCACAGCTGAGGAGAAAATCCGCTGTGCGTCGCTGTAGCGCGCCTGCTCGACGGCTTGCTGCCCGGCCACCATGGCCTCCTCCCACGACGGCTGGCTGCACCCCGCCAGAAGCAGCAGTGCACCCGTGACCGCGCGAAATTTTCCCTTGGTTTCCCCCATCCTGCGCGCCTACGATACTCCCATGGCCGACAACGCCCAGCCCGCACCTTCACTGACCGTCCGGCAACAGTTGATGCAGGTGCTGACCGGCGTACGCTATTCCGCCCGCGAACTGGCCGAACTGATCGGGGCGCCGGAACGGCAGATCGAAGAGCACCTGGTTCACGTCGTCCGCTCGCTCGCCAAAGACCGGACGCGCCGCTTTATGCTGGAGCCCTCCGTCTGCCACGACTGCGGGTTCGTCTTTCGCGACCGCATCCGCCTGACCACGCCCAGCCGCTGTCCCGTTTGCCACAGTGAAGGCGTGGCCTCGCCCCGATTCGGCATCGACCGGCGCACACCTTGAACAGCATTAGCACGGCGTCGAGCCCCGGAACGGTATCGGGCTCGGCACCCCGGGACGAATGGTTCCCGGCCCTCAAGTAGCCCCGCCATCTTTAGCGATCCTCGCGGGGTTTCTGCCCTTCCTGTTCAGCCCGTTCGCGCTTCCACCGGATCGTACACCAGAGCGCGTAGCCCTGCGCGAGCAGGCCGGTGACGATGAGGCCTTGGGCCGTTGGCAGCCAGCCCGACCCCGGGTCGTCCAGCCCCTGCATCCCCGCCATGAACCCTAACGCGATGGTCATGACGCCGACCACGCGGGCGATCGTCGCACTTTGTCTCAATTGCAAGATGGGATCGGACATGGTCCTTCTCGATGCCCTGCGACCGGAGATCAGCCGCCAGCCAGTGGTCGTCCCGCGCCGACCGGTGGAACTCAGGCCGATCCGTCAAAAAGGCCAGCTACAGCCGGACCGGAATGCGCTTGTGCGCCCAGTGGACGCCCATTGTACGCAGTCAAGAGCTCAAAGGCGAGCAAGACATGTCGACCTCACCGTGTTATGCTCCGTCTGGCGCCATGCCATTTGGACCGTGCCGCGCATGAAGATCGCCACCTACAACGTCAATTCAATCCGCAAGCGTGTGGACACGGTTCTTGCCTGGCTCGAGTCACACAAACCGGATGTCCTCTGCCTGCAGGAGACAAAGGTGCAGGACGCGGACTTTCCACTGCTCGCGCTGCAACCATCGGGATACCACATTGCCTTCCGCGGCATGAAAGCCTACAACGGCGTGGCCATCTTCAGCCGGGAGCAACCGGAGTCCGTCGCTTACGGACTGGACGTCGACAACGGGGATCCGGACGAATTCCGGCTCATTCGCGCGGTGATTCGCGGGGTCCCCATCGTTAACACTTACATTCCACAGGGCTTCGAGATCGATTCGCCCAAGTACCAGTACAAGCTCGCCTGGTACAAACGGCTGCGGAACTATTTCGCGAAACACCTATCCCCCAAAAAGCCGGCCATCTGGTGCGGAGACATGAACGTGGCGCCGGAGCCAGTGGACGTACACAGCCCGGACAAGCACCTCACCCACGTCTGCTTCCATGAAGATGTGCGAAACGCCTACAAGGAAACGGTGGGCTGGGGGTTCGTGGACGCGTACCGCAAACTCCATCCCAATACACAGCAATTCACGTTCTGGGACTACCGCGCACCCAATGCGCTGGAAAACAACCGCGGTTGGCGCATCGACCACATCCTGGCCACTGCACCTCTGGCCGAGAAATGCATGAAGGCCGGCGTGGACGTCGAACCGCGCAGACAGCCGAACGCCTCGGACCACACGTTTCTTTGGGCCGAATTCTCCGTCTAGTTTTCCCCGACCCGAAAGCTATATTGCCCGCCTGTCTTGCTGCATGACACCTTCTGCAAACCATCGCTTTGTTCGTCATGGCCCTGGCGCTCGTCATCGGCGCGTCGGGCTGGGACGCCGACACACGGGCCAGTTGCCCGGCGTGGGAACCCCGTGCGATCATGCGCCATGGCCAAACTGGAAGAGCTGTCCTTCGACAATACCTATGCCCGGCTGCCCAGCGCGTTCTACGCGAAAGTCGAACCGACCCCGCTGTCGAATCCACACCTCGTCAGCTTCAATCCAGATGCGGCCGCGTTGATCGATCTTGACCAGGACGAGGCGAAACGGCCCGAGTTCGCCGGGGTGTTCGGGGGCAATCTCTTGATCCCCGGCAGCGAGCCGGTGGCCATGATCTACTCAGGCCACCAGTTCGGGATCTTTGCCGGCCGGCTGGGCGATGGGCGGGCACTGCTGCTTGGAGAAGTTCGCAACAGCCGAGGCGAGAAGTGGGATTTACATCTGAAGGGCGCTGGGCACACGCCGTTCTCGCGCGACGGCGACGGCCGCGCCGTCCTGCGTTCCACGATTCGCGAATATCTTTGCGGCGAGGCCATGCACGGCCTCGGCATTCCGACGACGCGGTCGCTCTGCATTGTGGCGGGTGACGAAGCGGTATTGCGGGAGCGACCTGAGCCCGGCGCCATGTTGCTTCGTATGGCGCCCACACACGTGCGATTCGGATCGTTTCAGACCTTTTTCGCTTGGCGGCAGCCCGATCACGTCCGGCAACTCGCGGACTACGTGATCACCCAATTCTATCCGCATCTCGAGCAAGCCGACGAGAAGTACCCGCGCTTCTTTCGCGAGGTCGCCGCCCGCACCGCGCGGCTGATCGCCGGGTGGCAGGCCGTCGGCTGGGCACATGGCGTCATGAACAGCGACAACATGTCCATCGTCGGGCTCACGCTGGATTACGGTCCGTTCGGCTTTATGGACGCCTACGATCCGGGCTTCATCTGCAATCATTCCGATCACCATGGCCGGTATGCGTTCCGGAACCAGCCCGACATCGGCTACTTCAACCTGCGTTGCCTCGGTCAGGCGCTCTCGTCGCTGATCACGCCAGAGCAGGAGCAGGATACGCTGACGGCCTACGAAACCGCCTTCGCCGAACGGTACTTAGACTTGATGCGGGCGAAGCTGGGGCTGCAGGAGGCGAAGCTGGACGATGAGGTCCTGGTGGGCGACTTACTGCGCCTCCTGGCCGCGAGCCGATCGGATTACACGATCTTCTTCCGGACGCTGGGCGGATTTGCGAGTGGTCCGGACGAGCGAAATGAGACGCTCCGCGATTTCTTTCTGGATCGTGCAGGGTTTGATCGCTGGGCAGCTCGGTACAAAGCGCGCTTGCATACCGAGGGCAGCCGTGATGCGGAGCGTCGGCCCCGCATGGATCGGGCTAATCCCAAATATGTCCTGCGCAATTACCTGGCGCAGGTTGCCATCGAGCGGGCGTACCAGAGGGACTATGCCGAGATTGATCGTCTGCGTCAGCTCCTCGCGCGGCCCTTCGACCAACAGCCGGAAATGGAGGCCTACGCCGCGATACCGCCGGACTGGGCCAAGACCATCAGCGTCAGTTGCTCGTCCTGAGTCGGGTGACAAGAACGGCAGCGTGCAGAGGCCCGCTTCACTGCTAGCCGTTCGATGCTGGCCCGCGTGTGACACGTCCACGCACAGCGCCGTGTCACGGCGTCGAATACCACGCGGAAGGCTGCTGCTGCTAAGTGTTGAGCAACATTTTCGTTCCTTCTCCCGGTATAACTTTGATCGGGTCCGCAATGTTGCGAGAGGCTGACGGTGCGTGCAGCCCGGTCCGCTTGCTGATCCCGCCCCCGGTCGCCCTGCTTTCGAAGCGCGAGACGAACCTGTTATACTGCGGCCCTTGTTGGAGATGGAGTGAGTTGATGGCCGGGCAGACCCTCTTCGAAAAAATCTGGAACGCCCACGTCGTCCGCACGGAGCCGGATGGCACGACGCTGCTCTACATAGACCGGCAGCTCGTGCATGAAGTCACGTCCCCGCAGGCTTTCGAGGGACTGAAACTCGCGGGCCGCAAGCCGCGCCGTCCCGGCGCCACGCTCGCGGTGCCCGATCACAATGTCCCGACGACGAACCGAAAACTCGGCATCGCCGATCCTGTCAGCGCCAAGCAGATCCGGACGCTGGAAGAAAACTGCAAGGACTTCGGCATCACCATTTTTACGATGAGCGACGCCCGCCAGGGCATCGTCCACGTGATCGGGCCGGAGCAAGGCTTTACATTGCCCGGCATGACGATCGTCTGCGGCGATTCGCATACGTCCACTCACGGCGCCTTTGGCGCGCTGGCTTTTGGCATCGGCACAAGCGAGGTCGAGCATGTGCTGGCCACGCAATGCCTCTTACAGACAAAACCCAAGACGATGGAAATCCGCGTGGACGGAAAACTCTCTGAGCGCTGCTCGGCCAAGGATGTGATTCTCGCCATCATCGGCAAGATCGGCACGGCGGGCGGGACCGGCTACGTAATCGAATATACGGGCTCTGTCATTCGGGCGCTCTCCATGGAAGGCCGAATGACGCTCTGCAACATGTCCATCGAAGGTGGCGCCCGGGCTGGCATGGTGGCACCCGACGAGAAAACCGCCGCCTACGTCAAGGGACGACCTATGGCGCCGAAGGGCGACCTATGGGAAAAGGCCGTGGAAGCCTGGCGGGCGCTGCCGACGGATGCGGGCGCAACGTACGACGCGACGGTCGAGTTGAAAGCCGAACAGATCGCGCCGCAAGTCACGTGGGGAACCAGCCCCGGCATGGTCACCGGCGTGAACGAAAACGTCCCGGATCCCAAGACCATGCCCGACGAGAAATTGCGCAAGGCGACGGAGCGCGCGCTGGAGTATATGGGCCTTATGCCCAGCCAGCCGATCACACAAATCAATATCGATAAGGTCTTCATCGGCTCCTGTACCAACTCGCGCATTGAGGATTTACGCCTCGCGGCGAGCTTTGCAAAAGGTAAAAAGGTCGCAAAGAGCGTCCACGCGATGGTCGTGCCCGGCTCCGGTCTCGTGAAACAGCAGGCCGAGCAGGAAGGCCTGCACAGGATTTTCACGGACGCCGGCTTCGAATGGCGCGAGGCCGGCTGCAGCATGTGTTTGGCGATGAATGCCGACGTGCTCAAGCCCGGCGAGCGCTGCGCTTCGACGAGTAACCGAAACTTTGAAGGCCGGCAGGGGGCGGGCGGCCGCACGCATCTTGTGTCCCCCATCATGGCCGTGGCCGCCGCAGTGGAAGGACATTTCGTGGACATCAGAAATTGGAGCTAGCAAATTGTGAGCGTTGAATTGTTCATTTAGATTTCGGGAGCTCTCCGCGCAATTCAAAATTTTTATGCAGCCCTTTACCAAGCATACGGGCCTCGTCGCGCCGCTCGACCGGGTCAACGTGGACACGGACCAGATCATCCCCAAGCAGTTCTTGAAGACGATCAAGCGCACGGGCCTGCGCGAGGGGCTCTTCTACGACTGGCGCCGAAAAAAGGACGGTTCGCCCGACCCTGATTTCTTCCTGAACCAGGCACAATACGAAAACGCCACCATCTTATTGACTCGCGACAACTTCGGTTGCGGCTCCTCGCGCGAGCATGCACCATGGGCTCTGCTTGACCAGGGTTTCCGCTGTGTAATCGCGCCGAGCTTCGCGGATATCTTTTACAACAACTGTTTTCAGAATGGGATTCTCCCCGTCGTGCTGAAGGCCGATGAGGTGCAGGCACTCTTCAGCAGCGCGACGAAGGACGGCTACGCGCTAACGGTGGATCTGGCCGCGCAGGTGGTCGCCACGCCGCAAGGCGCGACGTATCATTTCGACGTCGACCCCTTCCGCAAAGACTGTCTCTATAAGGGGCTGGACGCGATCGGCCTGAGTCTCCAGTACGACGCGGCCATCGCTGCCTATGAGCAGACGCGCAAGGCCGGGGCCCCGTGGCTCTTTGCGGACATGTAAGCCGGAGGCCCGCGTGACGACGGACGCTCCTGCACCCCTTCCCGCCTGGCTCGCCGCTGTCAAAAAAATCCTACTGGCGCTGGTGATCGGGGCCCTCCTGCTGGCCGCAGTCTATCTGGCCATCGTCTTCAACTGGAGCTATTCGGATGGCGATCGAGCCGGCTACCTCCAGAAAATTTCCCGCAAGGGATGGCTGTGCAAGACCTATGAGGGCGAGCTGGCCATGACGACTGTCCCCGGCACGGCGCCGGTGATCTGGGCCTTCACCGTGCGCGACGAAGCCGTGGCCGGGCGGATGAACGCGCTCCTGAGTAAAAAAGTCATACTCCATTATCGCGAACTGCGGTTTCTTCCGACCGCCTGCTTCGGCGAGACGCCCTATTTCGTGGACGGAGTCACCGCGGCAGATTGATCTCGCATCTCACCGGAAAGGCTCGCCATGACAAAAACCGTCCAGGTCGCGTTCGCGGCGGTGGTGCTGCTCGGCGTCGGGGCCGTACTGTTCACCAACCTGTGGCTAGGCACGATCGTCAAAGCGGCGATCGAGCAAGCCGGCCCATCCATCACCAAAACCACCCTCAAGCTCGATGGCGTGAATATTTCGCCGCTGCGCGGGCTCGTCCAACTCAAGGGCCTGGAGGTCGGGAACCCGTCCGACTACAAATCGCCGACGGCCATTAAACTCGGCAACGTCCGTATCCACCTAAACGTCTTCTCGGTCCTCTCGAAGACCATCGTCATCGACGAAATCTGGATCGAGGCGCCGGAGATCACCGTGGAGGGCGGTCTCTTCAAGAACAATCTCCTGACGATCCAGGATACCGTGATGCGGGCGATCGCCAGCGGCGGTGCCCCGGCGGGCGGCGACAAGAAAGCGTCCGAACCGGCCTCGTCGTCGATTAGGATTCTCATCAAGGAATTCGCGGTCAAGGATGGGAAGGTGGCGGCACATTTCGTCGCGGGCCCCCTAAGCACGCAGGACCTGTCCATGGGGCTGCCCGACATCCACCTCACGGACATTGGCAAGGAAACCGACGGCGCCACGCTGGAACAGGTCGTCTCGGCCATCTTCTCAGCCATCACGCGCGCCACCACCGGCCCGGTCACCGAGTCGGCAAAGTCACCTGGCAAGAACGTAACGGACGCTGCGTCTGAGGCCGTGGAGGGGGGGAAGGAGCTGTTCAAATAAGGACGGTTCGGAGAAACGCGCCGAGTCTGTCCAGCACAAGTCCCGGTATTTCGTGCCCGCCCCGGAACCCTACCCAGTCGACGGACAGTCCCGCCTGCGTGAGCAGATCGCGTAATTGCTCGGCCGTGGAAAAAGGCAGGAGCGGATCAGCGTTGCCGTGGCTTTGAAAGAGTTTGAGGCCTTTGCGCTTGGGCATCAGCGGCGTCCATTCATCGGCCGCCAGCAATGTTCCTGACAGAAGAATGACTCCGGCGAGCGGCCTCGTGCTGCGCAGGGCCGTGTCGCAGGCCAGCATGGCGCCCTGCGAGAATCCGCTCAGCACGATCTGTTTCGTGCCCAGCTTCTGTTCGACTTCATCGAGCAGCGCGATGACTTTCTCGCGCGCTTCGTCCAGTCCGTTCGGCACGTCCCGCGAAAGATCTCGCGCCCGCCCGGCAGCGATTTCGCGTTGACGCTTCTGAATGTCTAGCATCCACCACGCTCGCCCGGAAGCACTCAATGGGCCGAACCCCGTCGGCAGTGAGAGCGGCGCCTCGGGGAAAATGAACCGCGTCCCCGCCGGCGCATCGATCTCCTGTCCGAGCGGTACCAGATCGTCGCCCGGTGCGCCCCAGCCGTGCAGTAGCACCACGGCCGGTCCGTTGCCACTGCCCCGGCCATCTCTGCCCCCAGTGATGCGGACCGTCAACCCACCAAACCGTTCGGTTTTCATCGTGCGGACTCGAGTTTCATGGGGCGCAGGGTGTAGGTGCCGCCTGGTTTAGCACGCGGCAGGCCGGCTTTGATGCACGTGCCCCGCCAGCGGTCGTTACCGTTTGAAAAACCCACCGCCAGCGCCACTTCGCATCCGCCGTCACAGTCGTTTTCTTTGAGAAGAAGCTTCAATACTTTATTTAACTCGTCACTGTAGCATAAAAAGCAATCATCTGCGTGTATTCTGTCTGCTCGCTAAACATATGCTGAGGTATCGGGGGGGCCCCAAGGACGAAAAGCGCAAAGGCTGCTCGCGGGTCTAAGCGAAAAAGCCATTGCCCCGCCCGCGCAGCCGCGTCGGTGGGTACAATGCTATAATCAAGCATGTCGCGATGGCTCCTCCCAATCATCTTCGCGCTCCTCGCCGTGGACGGCTCCGCGCAGGAGCCGCTTCAGCCCGCCGATCCACCGCCGGAAATCGAAGTGCCCATCACGCAGATGCGGTTCGACCATCCCGTGCGCATCGAAGGACGCGTACTCTATCCCGACACCTACGACGAGGCAATCTGGATTCAGTGGCTCCGGGTCCATGACGGCAAGCGGTGGCTGTCGATATCAGACGACCGGCAGTTCGTCGTCTACCCAGCCAACGAGAAAATGTGGCCGGCGCTCAAGGCCTTTCCAGCGGGCACGGTGATCCGCCTGACCATCCAGCGCGACAAAGACGGCAAGCGGCGCGTGTTGTTTCTGGAAGGTGCGTAACTAGCGGGTCAGCTTTCTGTAGCGGATACGGTGAGGCTGGTCGGCTTCCTTGCCGAGCCGTTTCCTGCGGTCGGCTTCGTACTCGGTGTAGTTCCCCTCGTACCAGACGACCTGGCTGTTGCCCTCAAACGCAAGGATGTGCGTAGCGATGCGGTCGAGGAACCAGCGATCGTGGCTGCTCACGACTGCGCAGCCGCCGAATTTCTCCAGGCCTTCTTCCAGCGCGCGCAGCGTGTTCACATCCAGATCGTTGGTCGGCTCGTCGAGGATGATGAGATTGGCGCCTTCCTTGAGCATGCGCGCGAGGTGCACGCGATTGCGTTCACCGCCTGAAAGGTCCTTCACTTTTTTCTGCTGCTCCGTGCCGCCGAAGTTGAACCGCCCGCAGTAGGCCCGCGCGTTGACCTCGACCTTCCCGAGCTTGAGCGTGTCCTGTCCGTCGGAGATCACTTCGAAGACGGTCTTGCTTGCATCCAGGGATCGGTCCTGGTCCACGTAGCCGAGCTTAACGGTCTCGCCGATGCGGAGCGTGCCGCTGCCCGGCTTTTCCTTCCCGACAATCATGCGGAAGAGCGTCGTCTTACCCGCGCCGTTGGGGCCGATGACACCGACGATGCCGCCCTTCGGCAGACTGAAGCTCAGCGTTTCAAAGAGCAGCTTGTCGCCGAAGGCCTTCGTCAGGTCTTTGGCTTCCACAACGATGTCGCCCAGGCGCGGGCCAGGCGGAATGTAGATTTCCAATTCCTGGACCTGTTGCTTCTGCTCCTGATTGACCAGTTCCTCGTACTTCGAGATGCGCGCCTTGCCCTTGGCGTGGCGGCCCTTGGGCGACATGCGGATCCATTCCAACTCACGCTCCAGCGTCTTGCGCCGCTGCGATTCCGCTTTTTCCTCCTTGGCCAGCCGCGCCTGCTTCTGCTCCAGCCAGGAGGAATAGTTCCCCTGGAAGGGGATGCCCTCGCCGCGATCCAGCTCGAGAATCCAGCCAGCGACGTTATCAAGAAAGTAGCGGTCATGTGTGACGGCAATGACCGTGCCTTTGTACTGCTGGAGATGTTGCTCAAGCCACTGGACCGATTCGGCGTCCAGATGGTTAGTCGGCTCGTCGAGCAAGAGGATATCCGGTTCCTGAATCAGCAGGCGGCAAAGCGCTACGCGGCGGCGCTCGCCGCCAGACAGTGTATCAACTTTTGCATCGGACGGCGGACAGCGCAAGGCGTCCATCGCCACTTCGAGCTCATGCTCTAATTCCCAACCGTTGGCCGCTTCGATTTTCTCCTGAAGGCTGCCCTGCTTTTCGAGCAGCTTGTCCATCTCGTCTGGCTTGCAGTCGCCCAGCTTGTTGCTGACGGCCTCGTACTCCTTGAGCAGCGTCGTGATCTCGTGCTTGCCCTCCTCAACCACTTCCTTGACCGTCTTGCCCTTCGTCAGTTGCGGCTCCTGTTCGAGCAGGCCGGTCGTGTAGCCCTTCGACATCGTGACTTCACCGAGATAGTCCTTGTCCACGCCGGCGATGATCTTGAGCAGCGAGCTCTTGCCTGAGCCGTTCAATCCGAGCACGCCGATCTTGGCGCCGTAATAAAAGGAGAGATAGATATCTTTGAGGACCTGCCGCTTCGGCGGGTAGACCTTCCCGACGTTGATGAGGGAGAAAATAATCTGTTTATCGTTCGTAGCCATGGAACTCCTTAATAAAGGTCAAAAGTCGTCAAGTTCAGTGGGTCATAAAGTCCGAAGTTGATTTCGACTTGAAGACTTGATGACTTTGTGACCGTATGCAAGCGCGTTTTGTGGTACACCATCAAGTGAAGGAGAAGCAAGCATGATCACCCCTGGCCGTTATCAGCACTATAAAGGCAAGGACTACGAGGTCATCGGCTGTGCCAGGCACAGCGAGACGGAGGAGGAGCTTGTCGTTTACCGCGCGCTCTATGGCGAGCGCGGGCTCTGGGTGCGGCCTAAGAAGTTGTTTCTGGAAACGGTCACGGTAAACGGACTATCCGTGCCGCGGTTCCGGCTGGTGAAGGATTAGTGCGTGGTTGATTCTTCCCTCGCGCACCGCGCTTCCCCCTGGCGGGCGCTGGCCCATCGCAACTTCGTCTGCTTTTTCGTCGGCCACGGCCTCTCACTCTGCGGCACCTGGATGCAGTCCATGGCGCAGGCCTGGCTCGTCTACCGGCTAACTGGCTCGCCGCTGCTACTGGGGGTAACGGAATTTCTGTCGCGCGGGCCGATCCTCCTATTCGCTCCGCTGGGCGGCGTGCTGGCGGACCGCTGGCCGCGCCACCGCCTCATGATTTTGACGCAATCTCTTTTCATGGCCCAGGCAACCGCGCTCGCCGCGCTCACATTAAGCGGTCTGGTCACAATCTGGTGGATTCTCGGGCTGGCGCTGGCGCAGGGCCTGATCAGCGCGCTGGAGGTGCCGACGCGCCAAACCTTTTTGACCGATCTGGTGCCGAAACGCGACATTCCTTCCGCCATTGGTATGAATTCGTCCATCTTCAACGCATCGCGCATCATCGGTCCCTCGATCGCTGGCGTCGTCGTCAGCACGGCGGGCGAGGGTTATTGCTTTCTGGTCAACGCGGCCAGCTTTCTGATTGTGTTGGCCGGCCTTGCGTTGATCCGCGTGAAACAAACACGGAGTGAGCATCCGGCCGGCGCCCTCGGATTGCTCCGAGAAGGGTTGTCCTACGCTTGGCGCACGCCGCATGTGCGCGCGCTGCTCATGCTCGCGAGCCTTATTAGCATTGCCTCGATGCCCTATGCGACGTTGCTGCCCGTCTTTGCACGGGACATCTTGCGGATCGGCCCAGACGGTCTCGGCTGGCTCATGGCGGCGACGGGAGCCGGCGCGCTCACCGCGGCCCTGCTCCTGGCCCGGCGAAGCAGAATACAGGAGCTGGGAACACCCATTGCCTTGTCGGTGGCCGGATTCGGCGTGGGCCTGCTAGCGCTAGCGAGCAGTTCAATCCTATGGGTGTCGTTGGCGGCGCTCTACGCGATTGGCTTCGGGATGGTCAGCAGTCTCGCCGGTTGTAATACGCTCTTGCAGTCGCTGGCACCGGACCGAATGAGAGGACGGATCGTCAGTCTTTACACAACCGCGTCGTTAGGGCTGACGGTCTTCAGCAGTTTGCTGGCGGGATCTGGGGCGACCTGGTTTGGTGCGCCGGTTGTCGTGGCGGCCGGCGGGCTGCTGACGATCGGTGCGGCGGCCTGGTTCTGGTCAGTGCTCCCGGCCATCCGCCCCCACATGCACGCATACAAGCTGCTTCCCGAGGACGAGCTGCCTGCTACATGAACTCCCATTTCGAAAACGTCGCCGCCTGCCCGACCTGTTCTCCTTCTATTCCGACCACATTCCAGACCATCGCCTGTTCGACGAGAAATCTTTTCCCACTACCCGAAATCCGCACGCCCTTGTAATTGTCGATGAAGCCTTTTTCTTGCGCCTGCGCGAGCATGCGCGCCCGTTGCGCCTGGTTGACTGGTTCGGCCGTGAGGCGCGACGGGGTGTGTGTGAATTGTTCCCACTCCATCTCCCATAATTCCAGTGCCGCCTTGTTGCCATATTTGAGGACGGGGTCTGCTTCTATGCCGTGTGACACCACGACGAACGGAGCGTGATAGAGCGCTTTCGCCTGTTCTTCCGGGCTCCCCTTCCGCTCGATCAGCTCACGCCCCAGCCAGTGCCGGAAGCTATTCAGGAGCAGCTGGTTCCCGTTGATGACAGCCGGATCGGTCCACGGGTCGACGGTTTTCATGGTCTTGTCTTCCGAATCTTGATTCTCTACAATGGGCCGCCTTGGGAGGGTCACCGTGAACGAAAAGGGCTTGCGGTTCGAGCGCATCGGCACCGACCGCCACTACAACATCGTCCTGCACATCGGCAGTACCTACGTACCGGTGAGCGATGACACGCTTGAAGCCTTGAAAGCCCAGACCCTCTTGCCAGCCGAACGGTTTCTCGACGTCCTAGTCGACAAGATCGGCTACTCGTCTTATTTAAAGGAACAGATCCGCGGCGAGCTCGCGGTCAACGGCGACCCCCACACGCAGATCACCGTGCTTCAAGGCACGATTCGCGATCTGTAAGCCTTCGGGATCGCATTGGCTCCCGGTCCTCTGTGAGGCGCGTTCTGCTTGTGCCTCATGCAGGCGAACATCGGCCTACGCCGGCTTTCGAAATACGCCCCCCCGGTCAGGTCAAGGCCACGGTTGAGGGGAAGGTCTGGGAAGACCTTCCGAATTGGCCTTCCGTGACCTCAGCCGTAACCTGTCTTCACACATCCCACGTCCCACCGATTTTAAACAGGTGGGCGAGAATCGCGTTCTTCTTGGACTGGTCCTTCTCGAACTTGAGCGCTTTCGCGAAATGCTCCATTGCCAGCGTGCCCTTGCCGCGGTCCGCATAGAGCATTGCCACGCCATGATAGGCCCCGGCATCCTCCGGATCGAACTTGAGCGACTTACTAAAGGCCTCCAGCGCCTCCTGTTTCCGCCCTTTATTGTAGGCGATCCAGCCGAGCGCCGTGTGGGCCAGTGCGAAGTCGGGCTTGACTTGAATCGCCGCCTCGTATTCCTTGAGCGCCAGATCCATTCGATTACGCGTTTCATAAAGGCCCCCGAGCGCGAAATGAATCTCCGCATCGTCCGGATTGAGCCGCAACGCCTCCTGATATTCCTTGAGCGCCGGTTCCTGCTTGCCCTGCTCGGCCAGCGCGCAGGCCAGATTGGCGTGGGCGTTGGCGTCGTTTGGTGTGAGCTTGAGCACCTCGCGGAACTGCGGGATCGCCATCTCCAGATTGTCCTGTCCCTGATACGCCACGCCCAAATTGGTGCGCGCCGCGATGTAGGCGGGATCGAGCTTGACCGCCTCGCGATAGGACTTGATCGCCATCTCGGGTCGGTCGGCCCGCTCATGAATCTGCGCAAGGAAAAAATGAGGGTAGGGCGACTTGGGCGCGAGCTGGGCGGCTTTCTTGTAATGCTCAACCGACTGCTCGGACTGCCCGCCCTGCGCCAGGAACAACCCCAGCACGAGCTGGATATGGCCGTCCTCCGTCCGTGCCGCAGCCATCGCCTCAACCCACTCGCGCACTTTCGTGAGATCCTCCCCCTCCTGAAGAAACTGTGCGTGGACCTTCCAGGCCGCCGCAAACTCGCCACGGATCAGGTGCACGACATTGAGCGCGAAGGCCGGGCGCGGATCGCGCTTGGCGGTGCGCTGCAGCGACTGCATCCACAGTGTCGCGTCGCGAACCACGGTGGCCCAGTCGCCCCGCACGATCGCGTCTTGAATACTGGTGGTGAGATCGGTCATGCGGCACGCTACCGCACGAGGCTGTCTTCGATGTCCGGAGGCGTGGCGGCTATTTCTCCGCCCAGGTAGGGATATTTTCTAGCGAGCTGCTGCTTCATCTGCCAGGCGATCATGCGGTAGGACCAGTGGCCTTTGACCCCGGAGCGCAGCTTCGAAAGATATTCTACCTCGGCGTAATCCATTTTAAAGAGGCAGCGCACTTTGAAGCCGAAGGGGAGCGCATAGAGCGCCGCTTCCTGACTGGCCTTGCGGAGCCGTTCGATATCATCCTTCACCGCGGTCATCGCGGCGCGATAATCCTCGTCAAGACCGGCCTCGCCCAGCACGGGCGGAACGTCGTATCCGTGCACCGTCGTGAAATTCTGCTGCACCTGCTGGCAACGGCGGTGCCGATGCATGTCGCGCCAGCCGCCGATGTCCATTAGGATGTCGAACACAAACGCATACCCGCTGCGAAATTCGCGGATCAGCTCGTCGTAGGGACCGCGCTTGCGAAAGCCGACTTCGATCGTTTCCTGTTTCTGCTTCTCCGACCAGTCTTTCACAACGGCGAGAATCTTTCGATAAGGGGCCTGGCTCGCGCGGTACAAAAGCGTAGCGGCCAGTTCGTCGAGAGGATGGTGCGCGTCGATCAGCTCCACTGGTTCGACCGTGCCCCATGCGCCCGGCTCATCCAATCCGGTTCCCTTGAGCACGTCCTTTGCATGCTTGGCCAGGTCCACATAGACCGACGCCTGGTATTCATTCGCCCGCGCGTGCCGGGCCAGCGTGCGCGCCAGCGGATCCACCGGAGCAGCCTGCCCACAGAGCTCGCCCCAGATGTTCATGGGCGGTTTCTGGCAGGCATCCTTCAAATCGTCCCCGATCATCTGCAACTCCGGCAGTTGCGAGGAGAGCAGCCGCGTGATCTGTTTCTCCAGCGTGCGGATGCTGACGACCTGGCCGACGTTCGTGCGGACCGCCAGCGGCAGCAGGTAGCGCGTGACGTCGAAGGCGCGCGCAGCGATTGCGCGATCGTAGTCGGCTTCTTTCATGTCCGCCGGTTTCGGATTTTTGCTTGCGATGAATTTTTTTAAGGGGTCGTGTAACTGCGCATAGCAGGAAAAGAGGCTGCTGAGGATGCCGCGATAGTGGGCTTCCGTTTCTGTGCCACGGATCGCATTCGGCGCGTAGCAGCCGCTGGGGCCAAAATTTTGATACCGGCTCGACTTCGCCTGTCCGTCCCAGAGCGGTTCATCCTCGAGCCGGATTGCGGCCAGTTCCGAAATGTTCTCGAAGCAAATGGTGACATGGCCTAGATCCGCGATCGAGGCGTGGCCGTAGGCGAAGTAGAACTGCTCCCAGAATTTTTCCGACGAATGGGCGTGGACCCAGCGCAGGCTGTCCTCAATGGAATCTGCCGAGCGGCTGTAGCGCGCCAGCGCGTAGGCGGATTTCTCCGGCGGCAGGGGTGCGACCGCGATCACTCGTCTGGCTGGTCCGTCGTGTGTCATCGTTGTCGTTGTGACTGCGCCGCACTATACCCCCGGCTTTGGGACGGCGCAAGCGGCCGGCCCCGGCATTGGTCAGTTGTGATTCGTCATTCGCAAGAACTGAATCGAGGTATTTTCGGCGTCCCAAATGACGGGTAACGGATGACGATTGACGTCTTCTGCCCGCGTTGACTTGCCCTGGACCCGCCGTTATAGTCGCGCCATGATTCGCGGCATCAAGGGCGTGAAGGATATTCTTCCCGACGAGATCGGTCGCTGGCAGTTTATCGAGTCCGTTGCCCGCCGCCTCGCGGAGACCTACGGATTCCGGGAAATCCGTGTTCCAACTTTCGAGGTGACGGAGCTTTTCGCGCGGAGCATCGGCGCCAGTACGGACATTGTCGAAAAGGAAATGTACACGTTCGCGGACCGGGACGGGACCTCGCTCACGCTCCGGCCCGAAGCAACGGCTGGGGTGGCCCGCGCCTACATCGAGCACAACCTGACCGCCTCCCCGACCGCGCAGAAGCTCTATTACTTCGGGCCGATGTTCCGCCACGAGCGCCCGCAGGCCGGGCGGCTGCGGCAGTTTCACCAGTTCGGCGTCGAGTCGTTCGGCTGCGCGGATCCAGCGGCGGACGTCGAGGTGATCGCGCTGCTTTGGCGGTTCTTTGCGGCGCTGGGGCTCCCGGATCTCACCCTGGAAATCAACAGCCTGGGCGAGACCGGCGACCGTCCGGCGTATAAGACGGCCCTCGTGGAATTTTTGAAACAGCACACGGAGAATCTCTGCCCGAACTGCCGCCGCCGCATGGAGGCCAATCCGCTGCGAGTCCTGGACTGCAAGGTGCCGGCGTGCCGGACCGCCACAGAAGGCGCGCCCAAACTTACGGACCACCTGTCTGCGCCTGCGCGGACACATTTCGACGAAGTGCTGGTCGGGTTGAAGGTGCTCGACATTCCCTATGTGTTGAATCCGCGCCTCGTACGCGGGCTGGACTATTACACGCTCACAACCTTTGAGGTGACGACGACGCACTTGGGCGCGCAGAACGCGATCGGAGCCGGCGGGCGCTATGACGGGCTAATGGAAACGCTGGGAGGGCCGAAAACCTCGGCCGTGGGCTTTGCCGTTGGGCTAGAACGGATCGCGCTGGCGCTTTCCGACAAGCCCGGTTCCGCTCCTCCGAAGCTGGTCTATGTGGCAGGGTTTGGCGCGCAAGGCCGGGCTGCCGGGCTGCGTCTTCTCTACGAATTGCGCGCGCTTGGAGTTCGGGCCGATTCGGATTTCCGGGCCTTGACATTGAAAGCCCATATGAAGCAGGCCGATCGTCTGGGCGCAACGCTGACGGCAATTGCCGGTGATGACGAAGCTGCCAAGTGTATTGTTTTGATTCGGGACATGAGCACGAAAGAACAAGCCGAATTTCCTCTCTCATCCGCTTCACAAAATCTCTCCGTGCGACTCAACTCGGCATAAAATAAGCACAAAAATATACGTTTTTACCTGTTGACTTTTTTGGTTGAAAACGGTACGTTTGCGCGTCCTTCTAAGCAATTATAACGCGTTGTTTTTGCTGCTATTTTTATCTTTACTCTTCTTGTGATTTTTGATGGAAAAAAAGAGGCTCGGCGTACTTCTTTCCACACCTCCTTCGGGCCCCGATGTTGATACTGTGGCCGGGCTCTGCCGGGAAGCCATAAAGTCCAATATTGACGTCTACTTGTACTTGATTGACGAGGGGGTTAGGAACCTGAACGATGAGCGTTTAATTGGGTTGTCTGGCTCTGGGGCGAAGTTTTTTGTCTGCGCTTATGGGTGCCAGCAGCATGGCGTGGCGACAGATGCACTGGCTCCCGGCGTGACGCTGTGCGGGTTGGTCGTGCTGTCGAATATCATCAACGGCTGCGACCGGTTCGTGTCGTTTAACTGACCGCGGGAGCCTCCGGGGATTCATGTCTCCCAGTGTTATCGTCGTGATCCGGCAGGATCCTCGGAAGACGCATCGCCCGGTGGAGGCGCTCCGGATCGCGCTGGGGTTAAGTACGGGAGAAAATCCTTTGAAGGTGGTGCTGCTGGGTGAGGCTCCCTTATTGCTGGCCGAGGAGCCCGGGGACGATATTGTTGACGTGGAGATACTTGAAAAGTATCTCCCCTCCTTAAAGCATCTCGAAATTCCGTTTCTGGTTCCGGTTGGGAGTATTACGCGGTTTGGGATGGATTCTGATTTTTGTTTGACCGAATCCTCCTTGGAGGCCATCCGTTCGAGCGTGGTGGCTTCCGATCGGGTTTTGGTGTTCTGAGCGTCTTTGGGGAAACCAGAATGAGAAAGACTTTATATATTGTCCGTGGGGCTTTTGATCAAGATATTCTTCCGTCCGCCGAGTCTGCCCAGGAGGAAGCCTCCCTCTTGCTCATTCAGGACGGTGTAAACCAACCAGGTGGCACTTTTGATCGTGTCTTTGCTTTATCTAATGACGCACCGGCCAGGAGTAGTTCGTCTTCTCTCCCTACTGTTTCCTATCAGGGCATGCTGCGCATGATTTTTGAGGCCGATACGGTGACGGTATTGTCACTATCCTCAATCCTTATTTCTGGATTGGTTGCGTAGATGAAGAAAGATAGCCGGAGTAGGAAGGGATAGGAGTAATGGTTGTGAATATGTGGAAACAGGAGTTGAACGAAGCACCGGTGCGCAGTTCTGATTACGCGATCATGTGTAGAGAGAAGTGAAGAGGCTTCTGATTAGGCGTGAAGAGGGCTTCAGTAATCTGTGGATAAAGTAGAGAAGGTGGGTAGATCAAGGAGTAAAAGAAGGCACGAAACTCAAATTTTGTAATAAGCCATCACACTACCACATATTGGTTGATATGATTACAAGTGACAAGATATATGGTGTTTCTAAACATTTATTCTTATTCACAGGTGTTAATAAATCTGTGAATACAGAAGGAGATGGAGTATGAGTTTAAACTCCGTATGGGAGCGGGCCTTGGTGTACATCGAAACCAAGGTTTCAAAGCAGGTTTTCGAGACCTGGTTCACGCCGACCAGGCTTAAGGGAATCGAGAATTCGTCCGCTCAGATCGAGGTCCCGAACAAATTCTTTGGCCAATGGCTAATGGAACACCACAAAGGACTTCTGTCTGAGGCCTTGGCGGCGGCTCAAAACGGGCCGCCCTTGTCCGTAGCGTTCGTGACCACTGAAAACACGGCCATGAAGGCAGCGGAAGGACGGGCTTCGACAGCACGAGTCGTCCCAGCCAGTCGGGCACGGCGCGCCTCGCCCATGAACCCAAAGTACACGTTCAAGAACTTCGTCGTGGGCGCCAGCAACCAGTTCGCCCATGCGGCCTGTCTAGCTGTCGCGGAATCCCCGGCCCAGGCGTACAACCCGCTCTTCCTGTACGGGGGCGTGGGACTCGGCAAGACGCACCTGCTCAACGCGATCGGCAACCACATCGCCGAGACCACCGATCTCCGCATTGCCTATGTGACAACCGAGCAATTCACCAACGAAGTGATCAACTCCATCCGCTACGACAAGATGATGGATCTCCGGAAGCGGTTCCGGAACATCGACATGCTCTTGATCGACGATGTGCAGTTCCTGGCCGGTAAGGAGCGCACGCAGGAGGAATTCTTCCATACCTTCAACACGCTCTATGAGGCCCGCAAGCAGATCGTACTCTCCAGCGACCGCTCACCCAAGGAAATCGCCAACACCGAGGAACGCCTGCAGTCGCGGTTCGGCTGGGGCTTGATCGCAGACCTGCAGCCGCCCGACGTGGAGACCCGCATCGCCATTCTTCGCAAGAAGTCGGACGACGAAGGCATCGTGCTCCCCGACGAAGTCATCCAATTCCTCGCGGCTAACATGAAGAGCAACATCCGTGAGCTGGAAGGCTCCCTGGTGCGGCTCGGGGCCTATGCCTCGCTGACCGGACAGCCGGTCGCGCTGGACATGGCCAGGAACGTGCTGCGGGACCTGATCGGCGAAAAAAAGAAGATCGTCTCGATGGACGACATCGAGGCAATCGTGGCCAACCGGTTCCACGTGAAGATTTCCGATATGAAGTCCCGGCGCCGAAGCAAGACACTGGTCTATCCGAGGCAGATCGCCATGTATCTCTGCCGCGAGCTGACCGACGCCTCCTTCCCGGAGATCGGCCAGCACTTCGGCGGCAAGGACCACACGACGATCATTCACGCGTGCAAGCAGATTTCCAAAGCCAGGGCCGCGGACAGCACGGTGAACGCCACGCTTGAGAGTCTGAAAGAGCAGATCACAAAGGGGTAACCCGATGAAACTGCGAATCGCGCGAACGGAGTTGCTGACGGGCTTGCAGCGGGTGCAGGGCGTGGTGGAGAAGCGCAACACAATGCCGATTCTCTCCAACATCCTGCTCGAAGCCAAGGCCGACGGCGTGGATATCATCGCGACCGACCTCGAGCTGGGCATGCGCGGCCTCTACAAGGCGACCGTGAAGGAGCCGGGCTCCATCACCCTCTCCGCCCGCAAGGTGTACGAGATTCTCAAGGAACTGCCGGACGGCGAGATCGAGCTGACCGTGGGGGCCAACAACTGGGCGACCATCCAATCGGGCAAGAGCCAGTTCAAGGTCGTGGGCCTGCCCAGCACGGAGTATCCTGCCCTGCCGGCGATTGAGCGCGAGGGGCTGACGCCGCTCTCGGGCGCGGGCCTGGCCAATCTCATCAGGAAGACGCTGTTCGCCGTCGGTGACAACGACGCGCGCTATATCCTCAACGGCCTGCTTATCACGCTGACCGTCTCGGATAAAAAGACGACGCTGCGGCTCGTCGGCACCGATGGGCACCGCCTGGCCGTGGCCGATCAGGAAACAAGTCAGCCCGCCGGCAAGGAGGGCCCCAAGGAGATCAAGGCGATTATTCCAAAGAAGGCGGCGCTGGAGATGCGGCACCTGCTCGAAGAGGGCAACGGCGAGCCGCTCATTGGCTTTACCAAAAACCTAATGATCTTCCGCAAAAGCGGCCTGCTTCTCACATCGAGGCTGATGGAGGGGACCTATCCCAACTATCAGCAGGTCATCCCCAAGGAAAAGGAGACGGACAAGCGCATCTCCGTTTCCAAGCCCGACCTGGAGGGCGCGCTGCGCCGCGTGGCAGTTCTCTCCCGCGACAAGACCAATGCCGTCAAAGTGACCTTCGCGTCGGGCAAGATCACGCTCTTTTCGAGCAACCCGGATTTCGGCGAGGCTACCGAGGAGCTCCCCGCCCAGTACAAGGGCGAGGCGCTCACAACCGGCTTCAATGCGCGGTACCTGCTGGACGTTTTGGGCGTCGTGGATGGCGAATCCGTGACGATGCAGATGGACGCGCCGCTGAGTCCCTGTTTAATCCGCGAGCCGGGCAACGCCGGCTTCACCTGTGTCGTGATGCCGGTGAAGGTGTAGGAGCTGCATGGCCGAGGACGTCAAAAACGATCAGCCGGACCAGAAGTCCGACAGCTACAGCGCCGACCAGATCAAGGTGCTGGAGGGGCTGGATGCCGTCCGCAAGCGGCCCGCCATGTACATCGGCAGCACCGGCGTGGACGGCCTGCACCATCTCGTCTACGAGGTCGTGGACAACAGCGTCGACGAGCACATGGCCGGCTTCGGCGAAACGATCGAGATCGCGATCCATATCGATGGCAGCGTCACGGTCGTGGACAACGGCCGCGGGATCCCGACCGGCATGCATTCCACGCAGAAGAAGTCTGCGGCGGAGGTCGCGCTCACTGTCCTGCACGCAGGCGGCAAGTTCGAGCAGGGGGCCTACAAGGTCTCCGGCGGCCTGCACGGTGTCGGCATCTCCGTCGTTAACGCGCTCTCAGAATGGCTGGAATTGGAAATCTGGCAGGAGGGGCAGGTCTTCGAGCAGCGTTACGAGCGGGGCAAGCCCACCGCGCCGCTGAAAGTCACGGGCACGACGAAGAAGCGTGGCACCAAGGTCGCCTTCAAGCCGGACGGCGAGGTCTTCGAGACGCTGGAGTTCAGCTTCGACGTGCTCGCCCAGCGCCTGCGCGAGCTGGCCTTCCTGAACAAGGGGCTCGAGATTGCGCTCAAGGACGAGCGCAAGCAGAAGGAGCAGACCTTCAAGTACAAAGGCGGCATTATCTCCTTCGTCGAGCATCTCAACGGTGCCAAGACGCCACTGCATAAGCCGATCTTTGTCGAGATGGAAAAGAACCAGGTCATGCTCGAAGCCGCCATTCAGTACAACGATGGCTACGCCGAGAACATGTACTCCTTCGCAAACAACATCAACACGCGCGAAGGGGGCACGCATCTGGTCGGTTTCAAGGCGGCCCTGACGCGGACGATCAACGGCTACGCCAACGCCCACGAGCTGCTGAAGAAGGGTGACGAATCGCTCACTGGCGACGACGTCCGCGAAGGCCTCACGGCGGTCGTGAGCGTGAAGCTCCGCAACCCGCAGTACGAGGGCCAGACCAAGGGCAAGCTGGGCAACAGCGAGGTGAAGGGCATCGTTGAGGCGGCCGTCAACGAGGCGCTGGGCTCCTACTTCGAGGAAAACCCGTCCGTCGCCCGCAAGATTATCGCCAAGGCACTGGAAGCGGCCCGCGCGCGCGAGGCGGCCCGAAAGGCCAAGGAGCTTATCCGGCGCAAGAGCGCGCTGGATGGCGGCTCGCTGCCCGGCAAGCTGGCCGATTGTTCGGAAAAGGACCCGGCTCACAGCGAGCTCTTTATCGTCGAGGGCGACTCGGCCGGAGGCTCAGCCAAACAAGGCCGCGACCGGAAATTCCAGGCCATCCTGCCCCTCAAGGGGAAGATCCTGAATGTCGAGCGGGCGCGCTTTGACAAGATGCTCACGAGCGACGAAATCCGCACGCTCATCATGGCGCTGGGCACCGGCATCGGCCGGGCGCGCGCTGACGAAGAGAGCAAGGACGAGAAGGACAAGGAATCGTTCGACGTCGCCAAGGCCCGCTACCACAAGATCATCCTGATGACCGACGCCGACGTAGACGGCAGCCACATCCGCACGCTGCTGCTGACTTTCCTCTACCGTCAGATGCACGAACTGATCGAGCGCGGCTACATCTATATCGCCCAGCCGCCGCTCTTCAAAGTAAAGAAGGGCAAAAGCGAGAAATACCTCAAGGACGAAAAGGCGCTCAACGAATACCTCTCCGATCTCGCCGTCGAAGATGTGGAGGCGGCGATCGAGGGGCAGGGCTTCGTGGGCGGTCGGCGCCTGCTTCCCGTGCTCAAGAAGATGATTCAGTTCGAGGAACTACTGTCTCGCTTGGGCAGCAAACAGTACGAACCCAGCATCCTTCGCATGGTGGTGGACGAGCCCGGCCTCGATCGCGAGATGCTGAAAAACAAAACCGTGCTCACAAAGGCCGTTGCCAACATTAAAAAGAGCCTCACGCTCGCCTATCCCAAGGCCAACATCACGGTGGATATCGCGGATGACGAAGAGCACCGCTCCAGCAAGATCCTCTGCCAGGTGCAGGCGAACGGCCTCACCCGCGAGCAGGACATCACGCACGACGTCGTCGCCTCCGCCGACTTCCGCGAGTTACAGAAGCTGGCGCCGTCAGCGATCGGTCTCGGCCACCCACCCTACAAGCTCAAAGCAAAAGGAACCGAGACACAGTACGCGAGCACGGGCGAGCTGGCAAAGGCCATCCTCGACATTGGCAAGCAGGGCCTCAACATCCAACGCTACAAGGGGCTGGGCGAAATGAACCCGACCCAGCTTTGGGAAACCACGATGGATCCGGAGAAGCGCACCCTGCTGCAAGTGAAACTCGAAGACATGACCGGCGTGGACGAGATCTTCTCCGTGCTCATGGGCGATGAAGTGGAGCCGCGCCGCGAGTTCATCCAGAAACACGCCCTCGAAGTGCGCAATCTGGATGTGTAGTAATTAGTTGCCCCCCAGTAAACCGCTAAGGAACACATGCCGCTCGATGAACGTCTAGCACAAATTGCGATCGAAGACGAGATGCGCTCGTCCTACCTTGATTACGCCATGAGCGTGATCGTGGGCCGCGCGCTCCCCGACGTGCGCGACGGCATGAAGCCCGTGCACCGACGCATCCTCTTTGGCATGAACGAGATGGGGCTTGCGCACAACCGAGCCTACCGCAAGTCGGCCAAAATCGTTGGCGAGATCATGGGCAATTACCACCCGCACGGCGACTCAGCCATCTACGACACACTTGTCCGCATGGCGCAGGATTTCAACATGCGCTACATGCTGGTGGACGGCCAGGGGAACTACGGCTCGATGGACGGTGATCCGCCGGCGGCCATGCGCTACACAGAGGCGCGCATGACCCGGATGGCGGAAGAAATGCTGGCTGACATCGACATGGAGACGGTGGACTTCGGGCCGAACTACGACGAGTCACGCACCGAGCCACTGGTGCTTCCGGCGCGGGTGCCGAACCTGCTCGTCAACGGCGCGGGCGGCATCGCCGTTGGCTACGCCACCAACATTCCGACGCACAACGTCGCCGAGATCGTCAATGGCCTCGTCCGGCTGGTGGACAATCCCGAGACGACGATTGCCGAACTGATGCAGGACATCCCGGGCCCTGACTTCCCGACCGCTGGCTTCATCTACGGCACGGGCGAGATCAAGAAGGCCTACGAGACCGGGCGCGGACTGCTGACGCTCCGGGCCAAGGTGAACGTCGAGGTGGAAGAACGCACCGACCGCAGCCGCCTCATCATCACGGAAATTCCCTACCAGGTGAACAAGGCCACTCTGATCGAGAAGATCGCCGAGCTGGCCCAGGACAAGAAGGTCGAGGGCATCTCGGACCTGCGCGACGAATCGGACCGCGACGGGGTCCGCATCGTCATCGAGCTCAAGAAGAACGAAATCCCGCAGGTCGTGCTGAACAACCTATTTAAGCATACGCAGCTCCAGACGACCTTCGGCGTCATCATGCTGGCACTGGTGAACAACCGGCCGGAGGTGCTCAATCTCAAGCAGGTGCTCGAATACTTCATCGAGCATCGACGCGAGGTGATCGTCCGCCGCACGGCCTTCGAGCTGCGCAAGGCGGAGGAGCGGGCACATATCCTCGAAGGCCTCAAGATCGCGATCGATAATCTGGACGCAGTCATCAAGCTAATCCGCGCCTCGTCCTCGCCGGAAGCGGCGCGCACAGGCCTGATGCGGCAGTTCCAGTTGAGCGAGATGCAGTCGAACGCGATCCTGGACATGAAGCTGCAGCGGCTGACGCAGCTCGAGCGCAACAAACTCATCGAGGAATATCAGGAACTGCTGAAGCGGATCGAATATCTGAAATCCGTGCTGGCGAGCGAGGCACTGGTCCGCAAGATCATCAAAGACGAGCTGCTGGCCGTAAAGGAGACCTACAAGGACGAGCGGCGCACGCAGATCCTCAAGGAAGCGGCCGAAATCAGCGTCGAGGACCTCATCGCCGCCGAGGAGGTCGTCGTCACGGTGTCGCATGCGGGCTACATTAAGCGGAACCCCGTCTCGCTCTACCGTGCGCAGCGGCGCGGCGGCAAGGGCAAGATTGGCATGGGCATCCGCGACGAGGATTTTGTCGAAACGCTCTTTACCGCCTCCACGCACGATTATCTGCTGTTCTTTACGGATGCGGGCAGGGTCTACTGGCTGAAGGTCCACGAGATTCCGGAAGCCGGACGTGCGGCGAAGGGTAAGGCGCTGGTCAATCTGCTGGCGCTCAAAGACGACGAGAAGGTCACGGCCACCCTCCCCGTGAAGGAATTCCGCGAGGATCAGTTTGTCGTCATGGCGACCCGGCAGGGTATCATCAAGAAGACGGAACTCTCCGCCTACGGCAATCCGCGCTCAGGCGGCATCATCGCGCTGACACTGGACGAGGGCGACAAGCTGATCGGCGTGCAGATCACCGATAGCTCACGCGAAATTCTCCTTGGCACGAGACAGGGTATCGTCATCCGCTTTAAGGAAGATGAAGTCCGGCCGATGGGCCGCACGGCGCACGGCGTCCGCGGCATCACGCTGGAGGATCAGAACGTCGTCATCGGGATGGAGACGATCACGCCGGACTCCACCACGGCTATCCTGACGGTCACCGAAGGCGGCTTCGGCAAGCGGACGCCGGTCAACGAGTATCGCATCCAGGGCCGAGGGGGCAAGGGCATCATCAGCGTCAAAACCACGGAGAAGAACGGTCTCGCGATCGGCTTTCTACAAGTGCGCGGTGACGACGAGATCATGCTCATGGCAGCCATGGGTAAGATTCTCCGCTGTAAGGTGAACGACATCCGCGAAGTCGGCCGCAATACGCAGGGTGTCCGCGTGCTTGAATTGGAAGGCGACGCCGACCGCGTGGTCGGCGTGGCCCGCATCGCCGAACGCGAAGACGAGTCGACCGAGAGCGCTAACGGCGAAGCGAAGTAGCGCAGCTGGACAGATTGCGGTTTCATCCCTCCCCATGACCGTGTCCTTCACTCCAGAGTGGTTCCGGAAGCTCGACACCGTCGTCAAGATGGGCCTGCTCGTTTTCCTCAGCGCCTTTGGCCTGATCTGGGGCGGCATGTACCTCACGCGACCGGACCGGACGATCCCCCCCTACAGCGTGGGGTCGCAGGAGGGCATCACGGTCGCCATGCACGTGCCGGCCTGGACGAGCGACACGGAGATCGAAACACTCCTCTACCGGTTTCAAAAGGAGGCGCACGGGGGGCGGGACTTCGGAAGGATGAAAATTCAGCCGACGACCAAGGGCGACCCCATCGGTCACTATCAGCGCATGACGGTCTTCGTCTTTGCCAACGATCACATGACCGAAGCGGACGTGCTGCACCGGTATCTGGCAACAGAATCCTCGCGCGATCAGGCCGAACAGGCCTTCCGCGCGGATTTCGAAAAAACCGTGCGCGGCTACTAC
Organism: Nitrospira sp.; assembly: GCA_016873435.1. Lineage (NCBI taxonomy): Bacteria > Pseudomonadati > Nitrospirota > Nitrospiria > Nitrospirales > Nitrospiraceae > Nitrospira > Nitrospira sp. The sequence continues at coordinate 11,117 of VGXF01000003.1, read as the reverse complement.
CGACTGGATGGGTTGGACGAAGAAGCCTGGGTCGGGCGAATTTATGAAGCGCTGCAGGGCAGGGACACGGCGGGCACCGCTGCCTACGCGCGCCAGCTCTTCAAGGGGTCCGTGACAGAGGCTCTTGGATCGCCCTCGCCGTCGTCACCGGCTCCGTCCGGCAAGCCGGCCCCCCCGGCCATCTCACCGTTTTGAACGGGACGGCCCACTGAGGGCTTTTGCCACCACATCCGCTAGTTTGGCCCGCAGTTCAGGATCGGAGACCGGCGCGACCGTCGTTGCCGCTTGCGCGAATACGGCGGGACTCGGCTCGGTAGCGGCTGGTGCATCCTCCGCCGGCGCTGCGGTTTCTTCCTCCCGCACGACTGGCCCCACGCGCAGCACAATGTCTGTGACGAGATCGCTCCCGGCCTCCGCGTTGATCTTTCCGACCAATTCGGGTTTCATGAAGGTGAGTTGCTGAAGCCAGATCGAGTTTTCCGCGATCAGGTAGAGCTTCTTGAATTTGATCTGGTCGGGCTTCGTATGGGAGGCCACCGGCTCTCCGACGATGGCAGGCCATTGCTTGAGCAGCTTGTGTTCGAGCAGCTTCGCTTGCATCCCGTGCCGGCGTGCGAGACCGCTCAATACAGAGGCGACGGAATCGAAAAAGGAATTAAGGGGCATGTTCTGGCGTTATCTCTCTGGCGCGAGTAGATGTTGTTTCACGAGACCCCGAAAATTTCAAACGACTGGGCGGTGACCAGATCGAGGTCCCGATCGAGTATAAACTCCCCGTATATTTGCAGCAAGGACGCGGGAGACAACCTTACCCTCCATGCTATAGTGGCAGGCCATGAGCAAGGAGAAGGATAAAGAAAAGGGCGAGAAAGTCGTGGCGACGAACCGGAAGGCGTTCCACGACTATCATATCGAGGATAGGCTCGAGGCCGGTATCGTGTTGCGCGGAACGGAGGTCAAATCGCTCCGCGAGGGCCTTGTGAATCTCCGGGACAGCTACGCCAGCGTGAAGCATGGCGAGGCGCTTCTGCACAACTGTCACATCAATCCCTACAGCCACGGCAACATCATGAATCATGAACCGCTCCGGTCGCGCAAGCTCTTGCTCCATCACAAGGAGATCAATCAGCTCATTGGCAAGACGCAGCAGAAAGGCCTTACGCTCATTCCTCTCCGCCTCTATTTCAGCCCGCGCGGCCACGCCAAGGTCGAGCTTGCACTGGCCAAAGGCAAGAAGCAGTACGACCGCCGCGAGACAATTAAGGAACGGGAGGCCGGACGTGAAGTCGAGCGGGCGATGAAAGGCGGACGGCGATAACCGTTAGCGCGCATTCCTCAACCAGTTGATTTTACTCGATAATTATCATCGGCACCTGTGTGCCAACCGGGGTCCCAGGCGGCCCCATGTGGACACCCACGAGGGGATCTAGAAACACGATCCAGGGGCCGCTGTCTCGCCGATCAGGCCACTTCGACTTTGACGCGCAATCAGCACCTCTTCTGTTATCATAGCCATGCAATGACAAGATTTTTCTTACATGACCAGCGCGCCCTGCCGGGCATTTTGGTCTGCCTGGCGTTGGTCGGTGTGGTGGGCTGTAAGGATGAGACGGCCTCGGCACCGCCTCCGCACAAGCCGCTGCCTCCGTCCGTGCAGGTCCTGGCCGTCTTGTCCCAGAATGTGGCGGATGAACCGGAGTTCATTGGCCAGTCGGAATCCTCCCGTCCGGTAGAGATTCGCTCGCAGGTCACCGGCATCGTCAAGCAGCGGTTTTTCCAGGAAGGGCGGGACGTCAAGAAGGGCCACAGGCTCTACCAGATCGATCCGGTTCCGTTCCAGGCCGCCGTCGCCAGTGCCAAGGCCATGGTCGCGCAGACTGAGGCGCGGCTGGTCCGGGAAAAGCAGAATCTGGCGCGCGTCAAGCCGTTGCTGAAGGAGCAGGCGGTCAGCCAGAAGGATGTGGACGACGCCGTGGCCGAAGAGCTGGCTGCCACCGCAGCGCTGGAGGGAGCTCGGGCGCAACTGGTCAAGGCGAAGTTCGATCTCGACAACACGCGTATCACCTCGCCCATCGATGGCCTCATCGAACGCACGCGGGTTTCTGAGGGGCGGCTGGTTTCCGCGCAGACGGATCTGCTGACGATCGTCCATCAGACCGATCCGATGTACGTGATCGTGAGCGCCCCGGAGCGCTTCCTGTTGCAGCGGAGGCGCGAGCTAGCCGAGAAAAAGGTGGAGCGTCCCGACCTCTACCAGTTGAAGGGAACGCTGACCTTCTCTGACGGCACCGTCTATCCGCGCGCGGGCCAGCTCGACTTCACCGACGTGGGCCTGCGTACCGAGACGGGCGCGCGGCAGGGCCGGTTCGTGTTCCCGAACCCGGAGCGCGTGCTGCTGCCCGGTCAGTTCGTCAAGGTGCGCGTGCAGGGTTATGTGCGGCGTGACGCCATTCTCGTGCCACAGCGGGCCGTGCAACAAGGGCCCAAAGGCCCCATCGTCTTCCTCGTCAACCAGGAAAATAAAATCGAGATCCGTCCCGTCCAGGCCACAGGCTGGCAGGGCGACCAGTGGCTCATCGAGAACGGCCTCAAGGCCGGTGATCGTGTCGTGCTCGAAGGCCTGCATCTGCTGGCCCCGGGCGCACCGGTCAATCCGGTCCCCGTCGGCCAGGTAGCACCGGCTCCTCCCCCAGCCGCCGGAGTGAAACCCGGGCACGCGCCGTGACGCCGCAGTTTTTCATCGACCGGCCGATCTTCGCATCCGTTGTGTCCATCGTCATCGTCGTCGCCGGGCTGGTCTCGCTGCAAGTCCTCCCGGTCGCGCAGTTCCCCGACATCGCCCCCCCCATGGTCCAGATCGACGCCGATTATCCTGGCGCGAGCGCCGAAATCGTCGCGGATGCCGTGGCGCGTCCCATCGAAGTGCAGCTCCCGGGGATCGACCACCTCCTCTATTACAGTTCCACGAGTACCAACGACGGGCATATGACGATCCAGCTCACGTTAGAGGTGGGCACGGACGTGGACATCGCGCAAATCCAGGCACAAAACCGGCAGAAGTTGGCGGAGCCGCAGCTCCCGCCGGAGGTCGTCCGCCAGGGCATCACGGTGAAAAAGGTCTCGTCAAATTTCGTCGGAGTCATCGCGCTTAGCTCGAGTGACCCCTCGCATGACACAATCTTTCTCTCCAACTACGCCGTGCTGCGCGTGCTGGACCGGCTGCGACGGGTGACCGGCGTGGGTGACGCGGTCGTCTTCGGCCAGCAGAACTACGCGATGCGGCTGATCCTCAACCCGATCCGTATGGCGCAGTTGAGCCTCACGCCGACGGATATCGCAAATGTCGTCCGCGAGCAGAACCGGGATTTTCCCTCCGGCACCATCGGGCGTGATCCGGCACCCAAGGGCACCGAGCTGACGATTCCCATCATCACGCAGGGCCGTTTGACGGAGGTAAAGGATTTCGAGGAGATGATCGTCCGTGCCCTGCCCGACGGTTCGATGATCCGCCTCAAGGACGTGGCCAAGGTTGAATTGGGCGCACAATCCTACACGCTGGAAGGCCGCTGGAACGGCAAGCCCAACGTCTTTCTGTTGATCTTTCTGGCGCCCGGCGCCAACGCGCTGGCGACGGCCCAGCATGTCCGTGCGGAGATGGATGAGGTGGCCAAGGGCTTTCCCGCTGGCGTGTCCTACGACGTCCCCTACGACACGACCAAATTCATCGAGGTCTCGATTCGGGAGGTGGTCAAGACGCTCGGCGAGGCGATGGTCCTCGTCATCTTGGTCGTCTATCTGTTTCTCCAGAGTTGGCGCGCGACGATCATCCCGGCGGTGGCTGTGCCCGTCTCGCTGATCGGCACTTTTGCGGGCATGCATCTAATGGGCTTCTCGATCAACACGCTCACGCTCTTCGGCATGGTGCTAGCCATCGGCATCGTGGTGGACGACGCCATCGTCGTCGTGGAGAACGTCGAGCGCCACATGAGGCAGGGAGGCTTGTCCCCGTCTGACGCCGCTCGGAAGAGCATGACGGAGGTTACCGCCCCGATCATTGCTATCGTGCTGGTCCTCTGCGCCGTCTTCGTGCCGGTCGCCTTTCTGGGCGGCATCACCGGCGAGCTCTACAAGCAGTTCGCGATCACGATCGCCATCGCCGTCATCATTTCCGGATTTGTCGCGCTCACGTTGAGCCCGTCCCTCTGTGCGCTAGTGTTGACACCGCAGCACGGGCCTCGTCGCAGCTTCTTCGGGCTGTTCAACCAATTCTTTGACCGGACGCACCACCGCTACACGACGATCGCGGGCGGGGTGCTGCGGCACGGCGTACTGGCCATGATGATCTTTGCCGGCGTCGTCACGGTGACCGTGGGGCTGTTCCTGATGATCCCGCACAGCTTTCTTCCTGAGGAGGACCAGGGCTATTTCATCACCGTCGTGCAGCTGCCCGACGGCGCCTCCCGGGAGCGGACCACGGGGGTGATGCAGAAACTGGAGCGCTACTTTCTGGCCAATCCCGCGATCCATAGTACGGATGCGCTGGTCGGTCAGAATTTCGTGTTCAGCACGCGCGGGCCCAACGCCGCCACGATATTTCTGCCCCTGCATCACTGGGACGAACGGCGGGCGCCGCACCAGCATGTCCAGGCGCTCATCGGCGCGGCCTTCGGCGAGTTTATGAAAATTCCCGAGGCGCTGATCCTGGCCTTCAACGCGCCCCCCATTCAGGGGCTGGGAGCCACAGGCGGCTTTTCCGTGCAGATTCAAGATCCCTCCAGCGGGGATTTCAAAAAGTTTTCCGCCATTATCGAGAAATTCATCGCGAAGGCGCGGCAGACGCCAGGCATTGGCGCCATCGGTACGAGCTTCCGCGTCAGCGCGCCGCACCTCCGCGCCCGCATCGACCGAGAGCGGGCGAAGTCGCTGGGCGTGCCGATTTCCGAGGTGTTCGACACGCTGCAAGCCTTTTTTGGCAATTTCTATATCAACGACTTTGTCAAGTTTGGCCGCGTGTACCGGGTACAGACGGAGGCCGAGCCACAGTATCGGTCTAAGCCTGACGACATCGCAAAAATCTACGTGCGGGCCCAGACCGCACGGGGCCAAAGCATGATCCCGCTTGATACGGTGGTTACCGCTGATTATTCGAGCGGCCCCGATCCGGTCACGCACTTTAACGGTTACAACACGGCGGTGGTGCTCGGCGCGGCCGCGCCCGGCTACAGCTCCGGCCAGGCGCTGGATATGATCGATCGGCTGTCGAAGGAAATTCTCGAGCCGAATGGTTACGGCATCGATTGGAGTGGGATTTCCTACCAAGAGCACAAGTCTGGCTCCCAATCCGTCTTTGTCTTCGCCTTTGGCCTACTGATGGTCTTTCTCGTGCTCGCCGCTCAGTATGAAAGCTGGACCGTCCCGCTCGCAGTGATTCTCTCTGTGCCGTTCGGCATCTTCGGCGCGCTTGCGGCGGTGTGGCTGACCGGGCTGGCCAACGACATCTACTTTCAGATCGGACTGGTGACGCTGATCGGCCTCTCAGCCAAAAACGCGATCTTGATCGTCGAATTCGCCACGAAGCGCTACGAGGCGGGCATGCCGGTGCTGGAGGCGGCGATCGAGGCCGCGCGGCTGCGGTTCCGTCCGATCATCATGACCTCGATGGCGTTCATTGGCGGTGTCGCCCCCTTGATGCTGGCGGGCGGGGCCGGCGCGGCCAGCCGCCATTCGATCGGCACCGGTGTCTTCGGCGGCATGCTTGCGGCCACGTTCCTCGCCATCTTCTTCGTGCCGCTGTTCTTCGTGCTGGTGGAAAAGCTTTCCCGGCGTGCCCCGTCCGGTTCGGCTCAGCAGGAGCACCGATGAGACGCCTTGTGCTCGCGGTGCCGCTGCTCGTTCTGGCTGCCTGCACCATGGGGCCGGAGTACACCCGTCCCGACATCCCCACGGGCGACGCCTTTCGAATGGCGGAAGCGAAGGACCAGGCGTCCATCGCCAATCTCCTCTGGTGGGAGCTACTGCGCGACGAGGAGTTGCAGAAGCTAATCCGCATCGCACTCGAGGAAAACAGGGATTTGAAGCGCGCGGTGGCTGCTGTTGAGGAGTTCCAGGCGCGGGCCCTGATCGCAAAAATGGACTTCGCTCCTCAGTTGAGTAACACGACCAGCACGCCGTCGTTCGGACGCCAGTCGACCTTCTTGTTCCCCGGCTTCCCCACCCAGTTCAACTACTACACGCAGGGCACACTTTTCTGGGAGATCGACGTCTGGGGCCGCATCCGCCGGTCCAACGAAGCCGCCCGCGAGGACCTGTTTTCGAAGGAGGAAAACCGGCGAGCCGTCGTGCTCCAGTTAGTAGGCGGCGTGGCCGAAGCCTATTTCGACCTACTGCAATTTGACATGCAGCTCGACATCGCCCGGCGCACGCTGAAGGCGTGGGAAGAGTCGGTGCGCATCGCCCAGGCCCGGCTCAAGCAGGGCATGACATCCAAGCTGGATGCCGACCAATTTGAAGCGGAACGGGCTAACGCGGCTGCGCGCGCGGCCGAACTGGAGCGGCAGATGGTCCAGAAGGAAAACCAGATCAGCGTGCTGCTGGGGCGCAACCCGCACCGGATTCAGCGCGGCAGGGCGCTCACGGAGCAGGTGATGCCGTTGGAGGTGCCACCGGGCCTGCCGGCCGAACTGCTGCAACGGCGTCCGGATATCATGCAGGCGGAACGCGAGCTCCATGCCGTCACGGCCCGGATCGGCGTGGCCAAGGCCGAGCGGTTTCCCAAGATCAGCATCGGCGGCATTCTGGGCGTGTCCAGCCCGCAACTCGACCAGCTCATCACCAAGGAGGGACATTTCGCGGTGGTCGGGCCGGGCTTCACGGCGCCCCTGTTCAACGCGCAGGTCCTGGGTTTTCAGCAGAAGGCCGTCGAGGCCCAGGCGAAACAGGCCGTGGCCCGCTACGAGCAGACGATTCTGACCTCCCTTAAGGAGGTGGAGGACGCGCTTGTGGCGGTACGGACGGCGCGTGAGCAGCGCCTGGCCCAGGTGCAGCAAGTCGACGCGTTGCGCTCCGCGCTCCACCTCGCCAATCTTCGATATAAAGGCGGGCTCGCGAACTATCTGGACGTGCTCGTGGCGCAACGCAATCTGTTCGAGGCCGAACTCGCTCTCTCCGGCAGCCACCGGCTCCATCTGGTATCGATTGTGCAGTTGTACAAGTCGCTTGGTGGTGGCTGGCAGCCGGCCGACAACGAGGCGAAGCAAACGGCCAGCTAGGCGGCAGATGGAAAGAAGTAGGACGGGCACCGCACGTTCAATGATCGCCAGCACGCCTCTTACTGGCCTGCTGGCGGAGGCTTCTGTGCACGTGGCAGCCTGAGGTGACGCAGAGCATGGCCGGGCCGTCCTCAACGGCACGAGCAGCTGTTCCTATTGCGCGGAGTCGACAACCGTTGTGATCAACGCTCACAGCTCAACAAGAACCCGGTCGACGTCGTCGCCCGCCCGTCGCGCCAGTTTGCGCGACGCGAAACATCTTCGCTTGACGAACAGTCGCGAAGGTACGAAGATCATTCGCGAACAGCACGCGGACTCCGCCATACTGCCGGAGCCCAGTCTGACGGAGCAGGAGATTGCCGACACGCGTGTCCGTCTTGTGGAGCTACGAGGTAAGTAGCCGCGATGGCGCAGACGAACTGCCAACGGTGCGGACGCGAATACACCTACCACTGCTGCGACGGGCCTATCTGCATGCCCTGCCCGCACTGCGGATTCGATGAGTCGGATTCGGAATCTGTGGGAAATCAGAATTGGTCTGCAAAATCAGAGTCCCGCTAATCCCCGCCCTTGGGCGTGTCCCGTGTGAACTCGATCTGAATCTCGTCTTCCTCGTCGAGGCCAAGCCCAGCCCGGAAGGATTCATACAACTCGGCGATCTGTGCGAGATCGTGCGCCGGTTTTCCGTTTTGTGCGGCGAGGTAGGTTTCGCAGAGCTTGATGCCGGTTTGGAAATGGCGCGGGATGGTTTCCTCGGTTGCCTGCTGCCAGGTGCTGTAGATGCAGAAGGCGTGAAACGCATGGGCACGAGGATGGCGCTCGACCAGGGCCACGAGTTGGTCGTAGGCCTCCCGTCCCTCCGCGCCGGCGCTTGAGGAAAACGTCTCTTCCAACTCGACAACCGTGTTCCAGTCGGAACCGAGCTCCGTTTCGGCCCTTTGGAATGCCTGTTGTGCGGCCAGCGCGGGATCGAATTGCATGCGGGCAGGATACGCGGAGCGCGTGGGAGGAGTAAAGATGGTTACAGGAAGAGCAGGGCGGAAATTACTTGAGGGTTTTTCTCCCGTGACAGCAAGCACGATAAAACGCAAAATAACAGCTGGCACGTGCAAGCGAGATTTGGTGGAGGCGGGGGGAGTTGAACCCCCGTCCGAAGACCTTCAGCGCACCAGACCTACATGCTTAGCCGATTGTTTGTGTTTCGCCGCCGCCCACGCCCATCGGCAGGCTTAGAACAGCCGCTAGCCCAGGAAGTTCTCGTCCGCCGCCGCTGAGCACCAGCCTTGGACCAGCCCGCTGCATCGCGCCCCTTCCACCCCCGCGGGCCTCAGGCAGAGGGACGTCACGGCTTAAGCCGCGAGTGCCAGTTCTTGATTGGCAGTTGCAATTTCCCGGAGGTTTAACGAGTCCCCGAGAGCTCGGCATGCACTAGTGGCCTCTTGATCCCCGTCGAAACCGGTCGCCCCCTTGTATTAGGTTGTTGAAAAAGTCCGCTAGCTACGTTCTCGCATCGCGCCACGTGTCGACGTACCAGCCAAAGAGTACGGTCCGACTTTTCGCTCGCCGCGGTTTTTGCTGAACGGCCATTTTGAACAACCTGCGAGATCAGACCGTTCAGACCGTCGTCAAACTTCGATCGGCATCCTACAGCATCAATCAAGAGGATGCCAGCATTGCCAAGGTTTCAAATCACCCCACGCTCGCCCATTCCTCGTCATCCGAGGTGGGCAGTAACGTCAGCTATTCCCGTCGTCATCTTCTGCCATCGTGGTCGTGCTGATGAAGCGCACGCCCTCCTCCATCGAGGCCGGGGGGGCCTTCACGAAGCCCTTAGGGAGGGAGGGCGCCAGCGGGGTGATCTTCTCCGATGCGGTGGCATCGTTTAGCATTGAGGCCTGCTCCTGCTATAGGGGATCTGTTACCGTGGCCACGCGTAACCTCCGGAGATCCTGAAACCGTGAAGTTTTTAATCGACAAGTCTGTGCGGCAGGCCCCTCCACATGGACCATGCGCAGAAGCCGTGTCGATAGACGCCCGCGCATGTCATACATGACTGCAGGCGCCGCGATAACCGATGCAAAGGATCGTCCTGACAGGACTTTCTTTTGTCATGGGACTGCCCTACGATACCACCCCATGGCAGGGAAGAAACCGAAATCGATGCCGCGCAGAGGGGTACGCCGCCGCTACAAGCCGGCTGGCGTTGCGACCGGCTTGACCGCGACCGAATTGCAGATGGCGGCACCTGGGCCTGAGGTGGCCGAACTGCGCCGGGCCATTGAGGGCGACGGTGGTAAGGCGCTGGCCATTTACCGCGAGCCCTATGGTGGCAAGTGGGTCTGTATGGCCGCCCTGCCAATCGAGATGGTCGAGCCCACCCCCTACCAGCGCAATCTGTCCGACACGCACGTCCGCAAATTGGAGATGGTGATAGGGAAGCTGGGCCGGTTTCTCGATCCGATCATCGCCGTGCGCACGCTCGTGGAGAGAGAGGGGGGGCTAGGGGAAGTAAAGGGGCATGTCAAATACTGGACGCCGAACGGCAACCACCGGCTTTCGGCGATGAAGACGCTCGGCGCCAAAACCATTGTGGCCATCGTGATTCCCGAAGCCGGCACCGCCTATCAGATTCTGGCGCTCAATACGGAGAAGGCGCACAACTTGCGCGAGAAAGCCCTCGAAGTGATCCGCATGTACCGCGAACTGGCGCGATTAGACCGCGTGAGCGAGGAACACTATACGCTGGAGTTCGAGGAGCCGGCCTTCATCACGCTGGGCCTCTGTTATGAGGCTCGGCCGCGCTTCAGCGGCGGGGCGTATAATCCAGTGCTCAAGCGCGTCGAACAGTTTCTGCCCAAGCCGCTCCGCGTCGCCATGACCGTTCGGCAGGAACGGGCCAAGACGGTGCTGGCGCTGGACGATCTGGTTGTCCAGAAGGTCGAGGCGCTAAAGGCGAAGGGGTTCTCTAGCCCCTACCTGAAGAGTTTCGTCGTCGCACGCATCAATCCGATTCGGTTTCGGCCGAAAGATGCTCCGGCGCTCTCGTTTGACGAAGCGCTGGACCGCATGGCCAAAGCCGCTGAAAAGTTCAATCCGGATAAGATCAAGGACAGCGATCTGGCCGCCTCCGGAGGCGCGCTGGACGAAAGCGAATAAGGGGGGACACACCATGAGTCTTGCTGACAACAAATGCGTACCGTGCCGGGGCGGGGTCCCCCCGGTAGAAAAAACGAAGGCGGATCAGTTACTCGGCCAATTGGGCAAGGGCTGGGCCTTCAACACGGCCGGCCATCTGGAGCGGCTCTACACGTTCAAGGATTTCGCGCAAGCGCTTGACTTCGTCAACAAAGTGGGCGCCATCGCGGAAGCGGAGGGTCACCATCCCGACCTGCATCTGGCCTGGGGCAAGTGCGGCGTCGAGATCTGGACCCACAAGATCAACGGCCTGACGGAAAGCGATTTTTTTCTGGCGGCCAAGGCCGACCGCGTCTTTGAATCGTTCAGGGCCTGAACGCCAGGAGTTACCATCTCTCTGTCACATCGACAGTTTCCCGACCGCGTTCCGCATCTGCACGCCGTGGACGAGAGAAGCACCACCGCGAATCGCGCAGGCGACGTGCACCGCTTCGGTCATCTCCTCCACGTTCGAACCCTTTTCCAGACTCGCCTGCGTATAGGCGTCGATGCAATAGGGGCACTGCACCGTATGGGCGACGGCGAGCGCGATGAGCGCCTTTTCCCGCTCCGTGAGCGCGCCCTCCTTGAACACGGCCCCGTAGTAGGCCATGAACTTATCCCATAGTTCCTTGTTCCCCTTTTCCATGTCGCCAAATTTTCCGAGATCGTGAG